>NZ_JBEZJZ010000165.1:0-14167 GCF_040651455.1 Streptomyces sp. NPDC048483 | reverse complement strand
GAGAACTGCACAGTGGACGCGAGCATCTGTGGCCAAGTTTTTAAGGGCGCACGGTGGATGCCTTGGCACCACGGTCCCCACCGGATCACGCGTCGATGTAGTCGGCGATCACGTCGAGCGTGGACTCGACGGAGTTGAGCTGGGTATTCAGGTGCCGGATCCACCGGCCCTTGGATTGCAGGGCTGCGTGTGGGGCGACGACGCCGGTGATGAACCGGCGGATCTCAGTGAGCTTCTCGCGGATGACCGCGACCTCGTATGCCTGAAGCTCGGCAGGGTCGGAGCAGAACTTGTAACCGTCCGCCCTCGTCCAGATGAGGGGCGGCCAGCCCTGTTCGGCGATGACGTCCCGCAGACAGGCCAGGCCCGCACGGACTTGGGACGAGGAGAGTTCCCTCGACCTGACCAACTGGTTGAAGGCGAGACCCGCCGGTCGTGCCTCGAAGAGCACGAACCGAAGACTGTCGGCGTGCCTCTGCGCCGAAGGCGACCGGCGCTGCGAAGCGCGCGGCATCCCACTACTCGCCCTGCAGAAGGCGGGCCAGTTCGCCGTCGACGTCGACCTTGCCGGTGTCGACGGCCGTCTCGATCCAGTCGAGCGTCGCCCGCACCCTGGCGATGTTCTCGTGGACGAACTGGCGACAGTTGAATACGCGAGTTCACCAGTATCATGCCCCTCGAAGTGTGGCCGGAACTGCTGTTCTCTGCTCGCGTCGGAACGCCACCCACTACCGTGATCATTTGACGGGACACCGACGAGTTGGGGACGGAATGAAGCGCCTTCAGGTCCGGTCCAGGGCCATGTGTGCAGCGGTGGCGGTCTTGGCGGCGATGAGTGTGGTGGCGGGCTGCAGCGGCGGTGACGACGCCGCCGACAAGAAGCCGCCGAAGAGCACCGGGCAGCAGCGCCCCTCGCGCCCGGTGCATGACCCGCCGCAGAAGTTCGCCACCGATGCGGGCACGGTCATGCCGGAGGCTGCGACGACGGGACGGCTGACCGGCGGCGTCCTCGACGCCGACCTGCCGGTAGCCCTGCACCAGCAGACGGCATTCGTCGCGGCCCCGGACGCGGTGTCGATGGTGGACACCGTCACCGGAAAGACCGTCCACCGCATCACGCCTCAGGGCACTCCTCTGCAGGACGAGGCCGAGCGGCTGGCTAACACCAGCCCCGCGACCGCGCCTCTGATCATGCCGGACGGCGAAAGTCCGGCGGTGATCACGCCGTTCTTGGTCAAGGCCGCCGGGAGCGGGACGCAGGCCGATCACACGGTGGTGGAGGTGGTGGGCAGCAGCGCTGAGTCCGCGCGCCGTCTGTGGAGCCTGCCGATCCACCTGCCCGGGTGGGTGAAGGACACCACGAGCCAACTGACCGCGGCCGTGGTGGGGGCGCACGGCGACACGGTCGTGGTGCGGGTCTCCGACAACGATCAAGCGGTGTCGTACGGGATCAACTCCGCCACACACCGTCTGCTGTGGACGAAGCCGGGCTACCGCGCGATGACGGTATCCGGACGCACCATGGTGGGCGTGGCCCTTGAGGACGACGGGACGCATCAACGCGCCGTCGGCTATGACGTTCCCTCAGGACGCCGCCTGTGGAGGGGCGTTGACAGCTCCGGAGTGGAGGTACAGGGCGCCGGGCCCCATCTGGTCACCGCGCAGGGCAGCGAGTACGACAGCGGCGACTCCTACGCGCAGTTCCTGGACATCCGCGACGGCTCGGTGAAGGGGAAGCTGCCCCGGTGGAGCAGCCAGGTGTGCCGGTATGACGCCAAGGACACCGTGGTCTGCGGCGGCCTGGGCAACCCCAACTGGGAGGCGAGGGCCCTGGATGCGCGCACGGGCAAGACGCTGTGGCAGCTGCCCGACCGGCAGGCCGACCGGATTGCACCACAGGTCACCGCGGTGTGGCACGGCCGCCTCTACGGGAAGACCGGCCACGGCGCCGTCGTCCTCGACGCCCGCACCGGCAAGGATGTCCCGGCGCAGGCCGGGGCCGCTCCCGTGCTGGTGAACGAGTCCGTGGGGCTGGCGCTGGACAGCAAGGGCGATCAGCTGATGGCCTACCCGACCTCCGGTTGAGCTCCAGCCCTGGCGGTCAGCCGCTCACCTGGAAGAACTCCTGATGGCAAGCGGGGTCCTGCCCGCCGTCGACAAGTACATCTGCTCTTTCCAGCGCTGGCTGCCCGGTCATCTGGCCGATATCGCCGATCCCGAACACGCGAAGACGATCAGGCTCTTCGCGACCTGGCGCGTCCTTCCCCGACTGCGAGTACGAGCCGACCGGAGCCACATCACACCCAGCATCCGCCGCTTCGCCGCCGAGCAGATCAAGTACGCGACCACCTTCCTCCAGTGGCTCGGCGAGCGAAACACCTCCCTCGCCTCATGCGGCCAGATCGACGTCGACGCCTGGTGGGCCGAGAACAGTGAGCACAGCCGCAACGGTTTGAGGGCCTTCCTCAACTGGGCCATGCAGAGCCGCTATTGCCGACGCTCGCTCTCCATACCCGCGATGAAGGCCACCCGACGAGCCGCGCTAAGCGAAGACGAACGCCTGGACGCCCTCGGCCGACTGCTGACCGACCAGGACACACCGAAGAACCTCCGTGTCGCCGGCGTCATCGTGCTCCTCTACGCGCAACCCCTCACCCGGATCGTCCGGCTCACCGTCAACGACGTCGTGCACGACGGAGAATCAGTACTTCTCCGGCTCGGAGAGCCAGCCTCACCCATCCCCGAGCCAGCCGCTTCCCTGCTGCTGGACTACATCGCCGACCGCGACAACATGAACACCGCCACCAACCAGGCATCCCCTGGCTGTTCCCCGGTCGCCGGGCGGGCCAGCCCTTCCGCCCCGACCACCTGTCCGCACTCCTCAACGAGATCGGTGTCCCAGCGGCTGCCGCCCGCGGCGCCGCCATCCGACAGCAACTCCTGGAGATGCCCGCCCCCGTCGTCGCAGACGCTCTCGGCTACCACGACAAGACCACCACCCGCCTCCTCAACGAGACCGGCGGAACCTGGAGCCGATACGCCGCTGGAGATCACACACGGTCACCAGCGGGTTGGGTTCCGCGAGGAACTGGCGACAGTTGAATACGAGGGCCCACCAGTACCATGCCCCTACACCGTGCTCCGCCGTCGTACGAACGGCGAGACCGTCGAGCAGATCCAGCCCGACCTGCTGATTCCCACCGACCGCCGCAAGGGCCAGAACCCCAGCCTCTCCAGCATCTGCCGGGCACTCGCCGAACACGAGAAGACCCAGGCGTATCCGGAGGCCATCGAGCAGGCCCACGCCGACTTCACCGTCCTCCAGCAGCGCGACCACAGCCCAAAGTAATTACTCAGCGCTACACGCTACCTGGCCGAAGCTATACGAGAACAGGGCCGGAACCGGCGTTTTGGCGGGCGGCGAGGTAGGAGGCCCAGCTGTCGTTGGCGTGGTTGGCCCATCTGTCGACGGTGGCGGGGTGGAGGCCGAGCAGGTCGGCGACGACGATCGGGGGAAGGCTGGTCACCGCTTCGATCATGGCCGTGTTGCGTGCGGCACGGACGGGCAGGCCCTTTTCTCGGAGTTGTTTCGTGAGAGTGTCGCCGTCGCAGGGGCTTCCGGGGACCGTTCCGGGCAGCAGGTAGCGGTCGGAGGCGCAGAGCTCGCGGTTGAGGCTGTTGGTGGTGCTGCGGTGGGTGATCTGGTCTTCGATGAGTCGCGCGAGCTTGGGCGGTAGCAGGACGGGGTGGCGCTCGAAGGTGAGGTAGGCCAGGCCCTGTCCATCGCGGTGGAATCGGTTGGTGGTCAGTTCGGCAATGCGGCTGACCGGCAGTGCGTAGAGGCAGATCAGGGCTCCGGCGATGCGCAGCTCTCGTTGCAGGGCTTCGTCGTTGAGGCAGCGGCGAAGCTGCTGCTGATACTCGACCTCTCCTAGATGAATGAGTCCAAGGGCTCGTAGCCATAGGCCACCAGCGAGCGGTGACACATGTCGCTGCCATAGCTCGCCCAGCGCGCGCCAGTCGGCCTGGCGGTCAGCGGAAAGCATGTGACGCATGCCTCAGCGCCTCGGAGGACGTCTCGATCGGGGGCCCAGCTGGGGAATATCCTTGAGCCTCCAGTGACTGGAGACAGCAGAGTGGGGGACATGGACGTTACAACCCTCTACTCGATCGGGGAGCTTTCCCGGCGGACCGGCTTGTCCGTGAGGACCATCCGGTTCTACTCCGATTCGGGGGTGGTAGCGCCGACCACCCGAAGTCCCGCTGGTTATCGGCTCTACGACCTCGACGCACTGCTTCGTTTGGAACTCCTACGCACACTGCGCGAGCTGGGCGTGGACCTGGCCACGATTAAGCGGGTGCTGGACCGCGAGCTCTCGGTGGCGGAAGCCGCCGCGGCGCACGCCGACGCCCTGGACGTCCAGATCCGGATGCTGCAACTGCGCCGGAGCGTTCTGCGAGTCGTGGCCGGCCGCGGGTCCAGCCCTGAGGAGACCAAGCTCATGCACTGGTTCACGCAGTTGACCGGCGAGGAACGCCGACGTCTGATCGACGATTTCATGGAGGGCACCTTCGGCACAGTGAATGCCGGCCCGGCCGCGGTGGCCATGGTTCGCGTTGCCACTCCCGACCTCCCCGAGGATCCGTCCAGCGAGCAGGTCGCCGCGTGGGTGGAGCTCGCCGAGCTGGTCGGCGACGAGGACTTCCGGGCCGTGATGCGCCGGACAGCCATGTGCCAGGCCGCCGGGCGCACACTCGACATCGAGAGCGAGGCCGGCGAGGAACTGATGGAGTTCACCCGTCAAAAGGTCGCCGAGGCCAGGGAGTCGGGCATCGACCCGCTCAACGACAGGGTCGCACCCGTCATTGACGACCTCGTGCACCGCTTCGCCGAGGCGTTCGCGCGCACCCCTGACGCGGAATTCCGGGCCTGGATGGCCCAGCAGTTCGAAGAGGCGCACGATCCCCGGGTGGACCGGTACTGGCGGCTGGTGTGGATCATCAACGGCTGGCAGGTCGTACCGAACCTGATCCCGGTGTACCCCTGGCTGATCCAGGCCCTGCGAAATGACCGTGACGCATAGTCACCGCAGTGGAGACCGCCCCGGAGCCCTGAATGAGTCAAGGGGGTGGCCTGCGGACACCACACGATCAGGATGCTGGAGAAGGACAACTCACTGTGGAGCGACGACGTGTGGGTGGTCGACTCCATCCCGGTCGGCTGCGGCTGCATGCCCGTCCTGTTCGCGCGCTCACTAGCCGTCCGCGGCATGGGTGGTGTGATCGGACAGGTGGGCCAATTCCAGTAACTCACCGTCATCGACCACAGAACCTGATCCAGAACCCGAGAACGGGAGTCACCTCGGTGGAGGTTCGGGGTGGTGACGAGTTGGGTCGTCCAGGGTGACGAAATGCGGTCGGCGGCGCAGCTGGTGGTGGTTGGCTCTCGGCTCCCTGGGACTGATCAGCATCGGTGCTCGGCTGGTGTTTCCCGGCACGACGAAGGACACATCGGGCCGATTTCCAGATCGGTCGGTGGACCGGCTGCCGGTGCTGCTGCCGTCCAGCTGTCCCCTTCAGCGCCCCGCTACCGGGCCAGGGTGAGCAGGACCCTCTCCAGCATCTGTCGCAGGGCCGCCCGGTCGGTGGTGTCCGGGCCGGGTCGTGTCACCCCGTCGTACGTGAGTCCCTCGGCGAAGGCGACCACGATCCGCCCGCCCTCTTTCGGATTCGGGCTGCCGAGCGCCGTTGCCAGCGTCTGGGCCTGGCCGATGAAGCTCTCCCGGGCGCGGAGCAGTTCGGTGCCCAGCTTCCCTTCCGGCTGGCGCGCTGTCAGGAGGATGATCTCCAGGCGGGCGCGGGTGCGGTCGCGTTGGGGTCCGAGCCAGTGGGCCAGTACGCCCGCGAAGCGGTCGGCCACTTGGCGTACCGGCGGTGCCTGGGCCAGCTCTTCGGAGACGGCCGCCGCTTCGATGTCCGCCACTTCCTGTTCGGCGATGAACGCGACCACGCCGGCGAGCAGTGCCTGCCGGGTACGGAAGTAGTAGCTGGTCGACCCGGCCGGCACCTTCGCCCGCCCGTCGACCGCCCGGTGGGTGAGTCCTCGCAGGCCCTCATCGGCGATAGCCGCCACCGCCGCGGTGAGCAGCGCCTGTACGCGGGGGGTTCTGGTGCTGCTCATGCGACGGCCCGCTTCCTGAGCCTGCTGAGCATCATCCGGCGGGCGAGGCCGCTGAACGGCTCGATGAGCCGCCAGTAGCGCCCCATGGCACGACGAGCCGCCTCGTCGAGGCACAGGACCCGGGTCTCGGTGACGACCCGCGTACCGCTGGTGGCGGCGTCCGCGGTGAATCTCATGCTGAAGGTCGCCTTCGCGTAGCCGGGTTCGTCGAATGCCAGGAACTCACGCGGGCCTGTGACGTCCGGCCGTCCGTCGGCTGCTCCCATGGTCCACCACTGCCCCACGATCCCCCGGACCATCTCTCGCGGTGGGTCCTCGGCCAGCAGCAGAAAGCTGTCTCGCAGGTCCTCCTCCGGTATCTCGCCGCCCCCTCTCTTCAAGCGGCCGAGGTGCCGGCGCACGGTGAACAGCGCCCGGACGATCGGCCCCCACCCCTCGCCGCCGGCCTGCTCCATCTCGTGCCACGCTGCCCACACGGCCTCCACCGGAGCCGGGATGACCGTCTGGTGCCGGGAGTCGAAGTCCGGGCGGGGAACGAAGGTGCCTGCAAGCCCGCTCATACCCCGGGACTCTACATTTGTAGAGTGTGTGGGTCCAGGCATTCGGCAGGGTCAGCGCGGATGCGCCTGGATCAGGGAATGGGGTGGTGACGAAATGGGCCGTCCAGCGTGACGCCAATCGAGGCGTTTACTCAGCGAACCCAGTCGTTCGGCCTTCTGTCTCAGTGAACCTAGTCGTGCGGGTGATCGCACTGGGGGTGCTGGGTGGCTGTAGCGGCTGGGATGGACCTTGCGGGACCGTACGTCCAGGTGTCGTACACGGACGCTGTACGCGAGCGTCGGCGGCGCCCGCTGCTGGACTGTGTGACGGCCCGGTTCGAGGATGTGGCGCCGGTGCGGCCGTTTCGCTGGTCGCACGGTGAGCGTCACTTCGCGGGCTGGTACTGGGCGGCTACGCCCCGGAAGCACGTCGGCTTCGAGTCGTGGCTGGAGCGGGATCGGCTTCTGTTGATGGACTTCGATCCCAAAGTGGTGGGGATCTCCTCACAACCGTTCTGGCTGCACTGGCACGACGGCGAGCGGGAGCGTCGGCACGCACCTGACTACTTCGGCCGCCGCGTGGACGGCTCGGCCGTGGTCGTCGATGTCCGTGCCGACGAGCGAATCGAGCCGAAGGACGCGGAAGCGTTCGAGGTGACGCGCGCCTGGCCTGTGCTCCCGCCGGGTGGGGCTTCGAACGGGTGGGGATGCCGGAGGCGGTGCTGCTGGCGAATGTCCGGTGGCTGTCGCGCTACCGGCACCCGCGATGCCTGCACGGCACGGCCGCAGGCCGACTGCGGGAGGTCCTCGCGACCCCGGGCTCGCTGATGGCCGGGGCTGACGCGGCTGGTGACCGGCTTGCGACGCTGCCCGCACTGTTCCATCTCCTCTGGCTTCAGGAGCTGGTCGCCGAGGGAATGGCGGTCGAGTTGCTGGGGCCGCACACGATCGTGTACTTGGCCGGTGGAGGTGCTCGGTGACCGGGGAAAGGCTGAGGGTTCCGCCGACGGCCCGGATCGCGGAATTCCCTGAGACAGCCGCTGAACAGGCCCGCTGGTGGGAGAGGCACATTCTGGAAGTCCTGCACGGCTTGCCACCGGATGGTCCCAACGGGGCGGTGCCACGGCCGGAGTTCGACCCGAAACAGAACTCACTGGCTCAGCGCGAGCGGGCCAAGGCAGCCGAGCTGACGGCGGCCGGGCACACGGTGACGGCCAGCGGCGTCAAGCAGCGGCGCCAGCGCTACCAGCGCGACGGATTGGTTGGACTGGCCGACGGCCGGTCGGCCAAGCAGATGCGGGGCACGATGACCAGGTCGAGCGGGTCAGCGCCTTTGAGGGCGGTTTGCACGCGACCGCGGAGCTGCCGCAGGCGATGAGAGTCATCGCTGCGGGAGCGGACCACTACGAGTACGCACGCTTCAAGCTGTTGGTCCCGACGATTCCGGAGGTGGAGTTCACAGACGGATCTCACCAGAAGCGGGCGCTCGTCGCCGACTTCCATCGAGGCCGCACACCGGAGGACTACGAGTTCTGCCGTGGGTTCCTCATCTCGATCGCGATCATGCCGGCGAAGGCAGACGAGATGATGGCCCTGGTCCTCGAACGAAAGAAGATGGGGGCCTCTCCCCGCGGGAAGTCGGCCCGAGTGATGCCGATCCTCCTGCCAGCCGCAGACCCCCTCCAGTAGCAGAACCTACTCCGTCTGGACGAAGTGCAGAGAACACGTCA
This sequence comes from Streptomyces sp. NPDC048483, assembly GCF_040651455.1. Taxonomy (NCBI): domain Bacteria; kingdom Bacillati; phylum Actinomycetota; class Actinomycetes; order Kitasatosporales; family Streptomycetaceae; genus Streptomyces; species Streptomyces sp. NPDC048483. Next base: position 5,717 of record NZ_JBEZJZ010000165.1, on the reverse strand, counting down.
ACACTCTGCTGATGCAGGAGGTGCTGGCCGGTCCAAAGTGGGCGGACAGGCTCACCGAAGCGGACCGCAGGGGCCTGTCGCCGCTGTTCTGGACCCATGTGAATCCGTACGGCCGGTTTGAGCTGGACATGAACAACCGCCTGGACCCGGACCTTCGGGCTTCGGTGCCCGGCCCGCGCACCTGCGCGGTGAGGCAGTCGAGGTCACGCTGTGACACTCCGGCTCCGTTGAGTATCCGACGGAGGGCTATTCGACGGCTGCTGCCCTGTCCTTCCTGCGCGCCATGGCGCCTTCGGGAAGACGTGGCCGGTTCATGGTCATCGCGGCGCACAACAAGGCGGGAAACGCGACGACACCGAAACACACTTCCAGAGGAAGGTGGCCCACCAAGAGACCGGCGGTGGCTGTTCCTCCGGCCGAACCAGCGTTGAACGCGGTGTTGACCCACGCGCCCGCGCGGGTGCGGGCGTCCGGCCTGGCGCATTCGTCCGCGACCAGGTACGCCGTGGTCAGGGCGGGGGCAACAAACACCCCCGCGAGCCCTGCCAGCATCATGAGCACATACACATTGGGGGAAAGCCCGGCCGTAGCCAGAGTGAGCGCCATACCCATCACGATCAGCAGCAGGCGCTGCCGTCCGGAGAGCCGCCATCGCACAGCCCCATAGGCGAGGCCACCGAGCGCACTACCCGCAGACAGTGACGCCAGCACCCAGAACACGGCTCCGGACCGGTGCCACCGCTCCGTGAAGGCCACGATGAGGAGATCCACTGCCCCCAATCCAATCCCGATACCGGCGCAGACCATGACCACGCCCCACAGGCCGGTGTCCCGCCCGCGTCGTGCCCGGGACGACGAGACGGCTGCAGGGACCGATCCGGAACTGTCGTCAGCCGCATTGTCGGGACTGTGGTCCGGCAGGGAAGCCGCCAGGCCAGGCAGGACCGGAGAGGACACGAACGCGAGTGTGCCCGTCAGCACGAGAGCCGCGCTCAGCGCCACGCCCGCCGCCGGAACCGTGAACTTGACCAGCAGGCCGACCAGCAAAGGGCCGGTGACTAACAACAACTCCTCGGCGACCGCGTCAAGGCTGTAGGCGCTATGCAGCGCCTGCCGCTCAGGAAGCAGAACTCTCCACACAGATCGCATCGCCGGGCCCAGGGGCGGCGTGCAGGCTCCGGCGCTCACGGCCAGGAGCCCCACCAGGAGTCCTGGCGCGCCAGGCCGCCAGGTTGCGCACGCCAGGCCGGCCAGCAGCAGTGCGTACGCACACGCCATCGGCACCAGGGCCCGGCGCGGACCATACCTGTCGACCAGACCAGCACGGAACGGCGAGAGAAAGACGCTGGTCAGCGCGAACAGCGCCATGACACCCCCCGCCGCCCGGTAGGACCCGGTGGCATTCTTGACCGCCAGCATCAAGGAGAGGGAGATCATTCCGTACGACAGCCGGCCCAGCAGCACCGCGCCGAAGGTGCGGCAGGCGTGAGGAGCCCGCAAGACAGCGGCATAAGAAGAGAACAGCATGAAGAGTTCCTCAAAAGGCTGCACCGCTCAGCAAGGCGGCGCTGCGAACGTGCGGGGACGCCGAAGTGCCGCCCCAGCGGGGCGGCATGGACGGAGTCCTACGCACGGAAGAGGAACATGCTCATGACCGTAGCAGGGGCCAACGGAGGCCGAGCAGAGTATTCATACTCCATTTCCGGTGTACGCCTGCGAACTGCCAATCCGATCTCCCTGGACTGCACCCCAAACCCGGACCGATCACAACCACCCAGTACCGTGACCACCGATGGCGGCACGTCTCACAAACGATCCTTTCCCGGAGCAAGATCAAGAACAGTCGACGGGAGCGGCTCAGACCGCCGGCTCACTGTCACAAGTAGTTCTCACTCAAAAGTGGAACCGGGCACGTTCTGGGAAATGTTTGTGACGGCATCCGGGGTCATGACGGACCCTCAAACCGCACTCACGCCCGACGCCGACGACGTCGAGCGCCACCCCTGCCCGCGCTGTGACGCTCAGTCAGGCCTACCCTGCCGCTCGCGTTCTGGGGCGGTCGCCGGCACGTACCACACCGGCCGCTTCGCGAAGGTGCCCCGGCTCGCGAAACTTCTGCGCGTGCCGACGCCGGCCGACCGCGGCCCGGGACAGCCGTGGCGGCCCGGCACCCCCGTCCCGGCGCCGATCGACCCGGACACCCGGACCGCGGACATCCGCATGGGGTACGCCAGGTGCTCCAGCCTCACCCAGGAACTCCAGTCTCAGATGGACGCGCTCGCCGCGAAGAACATCCCCCGGGACAAGATCTTCGCCGAGAAGATCAGCACCCGGGTGCGGGTCCGCCCGCAGTTCGAGGCCGCGCTCGCCGCGGCCCGCGAGATCAAGGCCCACGCCCCGCACTGCCGGGTGATCTTCACGGTGAACGAGATGAAACGGCTCGGACGGGATGCCGCGGAGCTGACCGCGCTAGCTGACCATCTCACCGCGCACGGCCTGGTGCTGGAGATGCTCACCGGGCCCCTGGCCGGGATCTACGACCCCACCGGGCCGGGACGACTGCTGTTCGGCTTCTTCGCCGCAATGGCCGAGACTGAGCGCGAGAACATTCGCGAGGCCACCCTCGAAGGACTCGATGCCGCCTCCCGCAAGGGCAACCACGGCGGCCGGCCCCGGTCATCACCGACGACATGTTGCACACCGTGCTCCGCCGCCGTACGAACGGCGAGACCGTCGAGCAGATCCAGCCCGACCTGCTGATCCCCACCGGCCGCCGCAAGGGCCAGAGCCCCAGCCTCTCCAGCATCTGCCGGGCACTCGCCGAACACGAGAAGACTCAGGCATACCCCGAGGCCATCGAGCAGGCCCACGCCGGCTTCGCCGCCTTGACGGCCGCGGACGACATCCCCCGGCCCCGCCCGGCCCGCACCGTCATCTCCGGCGTCGAGTGACCGGATCCGGAAACCGTGCCCCATGTGAACAGAAACTACTGAGCGCTCCATGACGGGTGGCGGCAGCTATACGAGAACACGGCCGGGTCCTGTGCCTGCTCGGCCCGGCGTCCGCGCATGTGGACCGGCCACGCCCAGCTCAGCGAGCTTGGCGTGGCCCGGTTCGCGCTGCTCGGCCCCGTCTACTGAGCCGACTCGACCGCCTCGTGAGCCGGCTCGGCCTGCCCGCTGCAGAACACCTCCTCGGCGAGCCTTTGATGCGCCTTCTGGAACGCCTCGGCCGTGGCGGCGAAGTCGAGTTCGGCGTCCCCGGTGGTCAGCGAGGCGGTCAGGGTCTTACTGCCGTCGGGCGTGCTGTACATCAGCGCCGCCCAACCAAAAAAGCCGCCGTTGTGGTTGAAGAGGGTGCCGCCGTCCGTCTCCTCCACGAACAACCCCAGGCCGTAGCCGAGTTTGGGGTGCGGCGTGCGCATCTCGGCCAGCAGCGAGTCCGGCAGGAGCTTGCCGCTCATCAGCGCGGAGAAGAACGTGTGGAGATCCTCGGTGGTCGAGATCATGTCACCGGCGGCGGAGATCCAGGAGACGTTGAAGCGGGTGACGTCGGCCACCTTCCACTGGCCGGCGTGCTCGTACCGGTAGTAGCCGTGGGCGTGCGGCTCGGGGATCTCCGGCGAGGCGCCCGGCACCACGGTGCCCGACAGTCCCAGCGGCTGCAGGATCAGCCGCTGCATCTCCTCGGCCAACGAGCGGCCGGTGACCTCCTCGATCAGCAACTTGGCCAGCACGTAGTTGGTGTTGGAGTAGCTCCAGTCCGTCCCCGGCTCAAACCGCGCCGGCTTGGACAACGCCAGCCGTACCAGCTCCTTGGGCTGGTAGGTGTGGAACTGGTTGTCCACGTACTCCTGGCCCTGCCAGGGGATCCCGGGCGCGACCGTCCCGTCGTCGTAGTACTCGCCGGTGTAGTTGAACAGCCCGCTGGTGTGCTGCAGCAGCATCCGCACCGTGATCCGCCGGTCCAGCCCGAACTGGGACAGGTAGTCATCCGCCGGGCTGTCCAGCCCGATCTTGCCCTCGGCCACCAGTTGCAGCACCACGGTCGCGGTGAAGGTCTTGGTGGTGCTGCCGATCCGGAAGTGCCCGTTGGTCGGCGGCTTGGCGCTCACGCCCAGCTTGCGCACCCCCGCGCTGCCGACCCACTCGCCCCGCTCATCGTTCACGCGCAGTTGCACCCCGGCGAAACCGGAATCGACGATCTCCTCGATGGCCTTCTGCAGCTCCGGGCGATCCTGCCCGGTGAGGGTGAGGGACATGGCTGTGCTCCTTATGGGTTGCGTGGGTGGTTGTTGCGGTGAGGGTGTGAGTGCCCAGGGCGGCGATGAGGTGGTGCCGGCCGCCGAGGGCGTGGGCGTGAGCGGGCGAGCGCGTCCAGGGCGGTGGCCGTGCTGCGTTCGCTGTGCAGGATGCCCTCCCCGGCGCGGCATCCATGGCGTTCGCGAGTTCGGCCCGGTGGGCCCGTGGTGATCAGAGTCCGGTTGCGCCTGCCCGTGATCTTGGGGCGCCTCAGACGGTCTTGTCGCCGTAGGACATGCGCAGCTTCGTTCGCCCCGCTGGCCGGGTTGGTGTTGAGGGGTGCTCCTTCGGAAGGAGCGGGTCAGAGGCTGCGGGCGGTGATGTCGCCGTGGGAGGTGGTGGCGCGGATGTCGAGCTCGGCGGTGCCATCGTTCTTGAGGGCGTTGCTGACGCGGCCGTAGGAAGTGCCGGCGTCCAGGGAGGCCGACACGCCGGCGGCGGCACCGACCGTGATGTCGCCGGACTGGGTGCTGAGCACGACCGTGCCGCCCATGGCCTCGGCGATCCGGATGTCGCCCCTTGCGGTGCTGATCTCCGCGGCCCCGCCCAGCCGGCCGACCTCGACGTCGCCGTCGACCGCAGTGAGACGGACGCTCGCGGCCTCGTCCAGCTTGATCTGGCCGTACGCGCCGTCGAAAGCGACGTCGCCGAGGCGGCCGACGGTCCGGAGTTCGGCGCTGGCCGCCTTGGCCTCGATGCGGGAACCGGCGGGCAGCTTGACCGTCACCTCGATGGATCCGGAGGGGCCGAAGTACTGGTCCTTCGCCGCATTCTCGATCCGCAGGACTCCGTCGGCGTATTCGACCGTGGTCTGCTCCGCTGCCTTCACGTCGCGGCCCTTCGAGGCGTTCGCAGGCAGGACCTCGACCGCGGTGTCGGCCCGGTCCGCGGCGATGAACTGGACGCGTCCCGCGGGGACGCCCAGGACGGCGAAGATCGGGGCGGGGGTGTCGAACTTCTGCATCGTGCTCTCCCATACGCTTGCGGCTCGTTGTTTCCGAACGATGGAAACGCTACGTTGCTTTCCAGATATACACAATGAGATCTTTGCTTAGAGGCAGTATCTATGCAGGTAGAGGTTCATTAATCATTGCAACGCCCTCTCGCTTAACGCAACGATTGAACAGTCGGCCGTTGCAATATGTTGAAGGTGAACGCTATGGTGAAGGCGTCAGGGAACACCGAGCAGCACCATGGAGCACCCGTGGGGCATGAAGGGGGTCGTGATGCCGGGAGGCAGGCTCACCCAGGCCGAGCGCCAGCAGATCGCAGTGGGGCTGGCCGACGGCCTGGCCTACGCCGAGATCGCCCGCCGTCTGCACCGTCCGACCTCCACGATCACGCGTGAGGTGACACGGAACGGCGGCCCCACCGGCTACCGCGCCGACCTGGCCCACCGCGCCACCCAGCAGCGCA
>NZ_JBEZJZ010000164.1:0-14167 GCF_040651455.1 Streptomyces sp. NPDC048483 | reverse complement strand
GCCAGACGCCGGGGTACATGTCGAAGTAGCTGTCGTGGTAGCGGCTGCCGTCGGGGTCGTTCCAGAAGCGGATGGGCATGGACGGCATGGGGTTGGTGACGACGAGTTCGCCGACCTCGTCGGTGACGGGCTTGCCCTGGGGGTCCCAGGCCTGGAGGTCGGTGCCGAGGCACGGGGCCTGGAGTTCGCCGATGTGGACGGGGAGGGTGGGGACGGCGCCGGCGAAGCAGCTGCAGACGTCGGTGCCGCCGCTGACGGACGCGGTCCACAGGTCGGTGCCGCCCTCCGTGAAGGAGTCGTGCAGCCAGCGGAAGCCGTCGGGCGGGAGCGGGGAGCCGGTGGTGGCGACGCAGGTGATGGCGGAGAGGTCGAGGTCGCGGGCCGGGTGGAGGCCGGCCTTGCGGCAGGCCATCACGTAGGCGGCGGAGGTGCCGAAGACGGTGGCGCGGGTGGTTTCGGCGACCCGCCACTGGGCGGCGATGTCGGGGTGGCCGGGGCTGCCGTCGTAGAGCACGATCGTGGTGCCCACCAGGAGGCCGCCGACGAGGAAGTTCCACATCATCCAGCCGGTGGAGGTGTACCAGAAGAAGCGGTCGTCGGGGCCGAGGTCGCAGTGCAGGCCGGTCTGCTTGAGGTGTTCGAGGAGGATGCCGCCCTGGGACTGGACGATGGCCTTGGGCAGTCCGGTGGTGCCGGAGGAGTACAGGACCCACAGGGGGTGGTCGAAGGGGACCGGTTCGAAGACCGGCGGTGCGGTGGTGGCGGTGATCAGGTCCGGCCAGTTGAGGGCGCCTTCGGGGGCGGGGGTGCCGAGCAGGGGGATGTGGACGACGGCGCGGAGGGTGGGCAGTTCGGCGCGGAGTTCGGTGACGGTGTCGCGGCGGTCGTGTTCCTTGCCGCCGTAGCGGTAGCCGTCGACGGTGAACAGGACGACCGGTTCGACCTGCTGGAAGCGGTCGAGGACGCTGCGGGCGCCGAAGTCGGGGGCGCAGGAGGTCCACACGCCGCCGACCGCGGCGGTGGCGAGGAGGGCGACGACGGCTTGCGGGATGTTGGGGACATAGCCGCTGACGCGGTCGCCCGGGCGGACGCCGAGTCGGCGGAGTTCGGCGGCCAGCGAGCCGACCTGGGCGCGCAGCTGGGCCCAGGTGACGGTGGTGGGCTCGTGGGTCTCGTCGACGTACAGGAGCGCCGGGGTGTCGGCGCGGGCCGGGTCCTCGGCGGCGCGCAGGGCGTGTTCGGCGTAGTTGAGGGTGGCGCCGGGGAACCATCGGGCACCGGGCATCGTTCGGTCGGCGAGGACGGTTTCGTAGGGGGTGGTGAAGCGGACGTCGAACCATTCTGCGGTGGCCTGCCAGAAGGCAGGAAGGTCGTCGACGGACCAGCGGTGCAGGTCGGCGTAGCTCGCGGCGGGGTCGCCGGGGGTGGGGGCGGGTGCGCCGTGGTGTGCGGCGGCCCAGGTGTGGAAGCGGGTGACCTGGGCGCCGGCGATGCGGTCCGGGCCGGGCTGCCAGAGGGGTTCCGGCTGCGGTTCCGGCTGGGCGTCGGACTGCGGTGCGGTGGTCATGATGCGGCTCCCGGGCGGTACGCGTCGTGTGCGTCGGTCTCGTACGGCCCCGGCGGCCAGGGGTGTGGGCGGGGCGCGTGACACGGCTTGCCTGGACGATGCCACGTGATCGTCTTGTGCACCAGGGCAGGCCTCCATAATTCGGGGTCGTGGCGGCCGGCAGGTGCGGTGATCGCCCCGGTGCTCAGTCGTATCAAGCCATCGGTGGCCGGTCCATGGGCCTGAAGGTGGCCGACGGTGACCCCGCGCAGGTGAACGGCAGTTGAACGGTGCCCGCACACCGGCGCGTCGATGGCAGGCTGGCCTGCATGGACGGGCGGGATCTGGTGCGGTCGGTACGGTTGGTCAGGGCGGTCGGGCCCGCGCAGGGGCTGCGGTCCGTGCGCACTGCGTGGCGGCGACGGCGCGCGGATGCGCAGGCGTTTGCGCGGCGGGGTGCGGAGCGGGCGCGGGTTCCGGGGGCCGCGAGCGGTGCGGAGCCGCAGCCCGGTGGCGGGCTGATCCATTTCGCACGGTCGTCGTTGCGGGTGCGGGTGGCGTCGGGCGGGGCGGTGTTCTGCGGCTGGGACGGTGCCGGGCCGGAGCCCTCGTACGCACTGGCCGGGGCGTGTCCGGAGGTGGATCCGCGGGCGGTGCTGGAGCCGGACACGGAGGGTGGCTGGCGGGTCGTCTCGGAGCGGGTGCTGGTGGCGGTGTCCCGGCACGGTGCGGTCGAGGTGCGGACGCCCGGTGGGGTGACACTGCGGCGGGAGCTGCCGCCGCGCTGGTGGGACCGTACGGACCGGGGCGACGCGCCGGAGGGGGGCGGCGCCTCTCGGTGGGTGCAGCGCTCGGAGGTGGCGGCCGACGCGCGGGTCTTCGGGCTGGGCGGCCGGGCGCACGGGCCGCGGTTGCGGGACGGCGCGTACCGGCTGTGGAACACCGATCCGGGCGGCGCGTTCGCGCCGGGGGACGATCCGCTGTCGCTGACGATGCCGGTGCAGCTGGTGGTGGCGGACGCCGGGACGCATCTGGTCTTCCACGACAATTCCTGGGACGGCCGGGTGACGCTGCGCGAGGGCGCGGAGGGCGCGGGCTCCGGGCACGACCGGCCGGGCACCTGTGAGCTGCGGATGGACGGCGGGCCGCTGCGCTACTGGGTGCTGCTCGGCGATCCCTCCCGGGTGCTGCTGGGGTGGACGGCGCTGACCGGTGCGCCCGCGCTGCCGCCCCGTTGGGCGCTCGGGTATCAGCACGCGCGCTGGGGCTTCGGCGGCCAGGAGGAGGTGCGCCGGGTGGTTGCCGGCTATCGGGAGCGCGAACTTCCGCTGTCCGCCGTCCACTTGGACATCGACCATTTCGACGGCCACCGGGTCTTCACCGTCGACCGGGAGCGCTATCCGGATCTGCCGGGTCTGGCGCGGGAGCTGCGGGCGGACGGGGTGCGGCTGGTGTCGATCGTGGATCCGGCGGTGAAGGCGGAGCCGGGCGACGCGGTGTACGACGACGGGGCGGCGGCCGATGCCTTCGTACGGGATGCGCGCGGGCGGGAGGTGCGCGGGGTGGTGTGGCCGGGCGAGTCGGTGTATCCGGACTTCACCGATGCGCGGGTGCGCAAGTGGTGGGGCGCGCTGTACGCGGAGCGCCTTGCGCAGGGCTTCGCAGGCGTCTGGCACGACATGAACGAGCCGGTCTCGTTCGCGGCGTTCGGTGAAACGACGCTGCCCCGTTCGGCGCGGCATGCCCTGGAGGGCCGGGGCGGCGACCACCGGGAGGCGCACAACGTCTACGGGCTGACGATGGCCCGGGCCGGCTACGAGGGGCTGTGCGAACTGCGGCCCGAGGAGCGGCCGTTCCTGTTCTCGCGGTCGGGCTGGGCGGGCCTGCAGCGCTACGGGGGCACCTGGTCGGGCGATGTGGCGACAGGCTGGCCGGGGCTGCGGGCCTCGCTGTCGCTGGTGCTCGGCCTCGGGCTGTGCGGGATTCCCTACAGCGGCCCGGATATCGGCGGGTTCTCGGCGGAGCCGTCCCGGGAGCTGTATCTGCGGTGGTTCCAACTGGGCGCGTATCTGCCGCTGTTCCGTACGCATTCGGCGATCTGGGCGGGGCGGCGGGAGCCGTGGGAGTACGGGAGCGCGGTGCTGGCGCATGCCCGGTCGGCGCTGTACGAGCGGGAGCGGCTGCTGCCGTACTTCCACACGCTGGGGCAGCTGGCGCGGCTGACCGGCGCACCGTATGTCCGGCCGGTGTGGTGGAACGCGCCGCGGGACCGGGAATTGCGGGACTGTGAGGATGCGTTCTTGCTGGGGGATGCACTGTTGGTGGCGCCGGTGCTGGAGGGGGGTGTGACGCGGCGGGCGGTGCGGCTGCCGCGCGGGCGGTGGTACGACACGGCCACCGGGGAGGCGTACGAGGGGCCCGGCCAGGTGGAGGTGGCGGCGCCGCTGTCGCGGATTCCGGTACTGGCGCGGGCGGGTGCGGTGCTGCCGGTGGCGGGTGCGGACGGCGCGACGGCGCTGGAGGTGTGGGCGCCGGCGGCCGGGCGGCGCGGCCGTGGCGTGGTGGTGCCCGATGCCGGGGACGGCTGGCGGCGGCCGCAGGTGGAGCGCTTCACCTCGCGGCTGGAGGGTGGCACGGTGGTGGTCGAGCGGCAGGGCGGGGGCGCTGTGGGGTATCCGGTGCGGGTGCGGGGGCTGGAGCGCCGAGTGACGTGAAGGGGCGAGGTCTTCCGCTGCGCCCGCCACGGCTGGTAGATGAAGGCCATGCCGAGACTTGCTGCCGCGCTGCGCGGCCTCGCCGTTGCCGCCGTCGCGCTGATGACCGTCGCCGTTCTGCCGTCGAGTGCATCGGCGGGTGCGGAGGCGCACCCGCCCGCCAGGCCGAAGGAGTTCGTCGCGCTGGGGGATGTGGACCCCACGATCATCCAGGAGATGCGCTACGTCACGCCGCACAACTTCGTAGGCGTACCGGTGGACGGCTACCGTCGGCCGAAGTGCCTGCTGACGCGGGATGCCGCGTGGGCGCTGCACCGCGCCCAGCGCTCGTTCCTGGAACGGGGCCTCTCCCTCAAGGTGTACGACTGCTACCGGCCGCAGCGCGCCGTGGACCACTTCGTCCGGTGGGCCAAGGACCTCGGCGACCAGCGGTTGAAGGCCGAGTTCTATCCGCGGGTGGACAAGACGAGACTGTTCGACGACGGCTATATCGCCGCCAAGTCCGGTCACAGCAGGGGCAGTACGCTCGATGTCACGCTGGTGCGGCTGCCGGCCGTGCCCACCCGTCCGTATGTGCCGGGTGAGCCGCTGACGCCGTGTTACGGGCCGAAGGCCGGGCGGTTCCCGGACAACTCGCTGGACATGGGGACCGGCTTCGACTGCTTCGACACGCTCGCGCACACCCTCGATCCGCGGATCCACGGGCGGCAGCTGAAGCACCGGCTGCTGCTCAAGAACGGTCTGGAGCGGGCCGGGTTCGTCAATCTCCCGGAGGAATGGTGGCACTACACCTTCAAGCCGGAGACCTTTCCCGACACGTACTTCGACTTCCCCGTTCAGTGACCCGCTCGGTGACCCGCTCGGTGACCCGTTCGGCGCCCCCTCTGGTGACTTTGTCGGCCGTTGTGGGCCCGTACGACTCCATGAGGACCGGGGCGGACAGGGCGTCGGCGATGGCCTCCGTCCAGGCGTGCGGGTCGCCGCCCGGTGACTGCCAGGAGGTCGGGCGGGCGGTCAACAGCCGTTCCGTGAGGTGCTGTTGGCGTACGAGGTCGCCGCGTCCGGTGGCGGACGGAATGCGGTCCATCAGGCCGCCGTCAGGGGTGCGATAGCCGCGGACCATGCGCAGTCCGGGATGGCGGGCGGCCGCGTCGAGATGGGTGACGGCCAGCCCGTCCACTCCCCCGCAGACCGCCGCCGCGTACGTGTGCGCGGGTGCATCGAAGTGCCCGGAGCGGAAGGCGCCCTGCCAGCGGCCGTGGCCGTTGTGCGGTTCGGGCAGGGTGTCCGTCAGGGTGGGGTCCTCGGTGACGAGGGGGCCGGGGCCGTGCCGGGTGGTGTAGGTCCGGACGACGCCGAGGCGGAGCGCGCAGCGCGGCGGCCGGCCCGCCTCGGCGAGGAGGGTTTCCGCGCCGTCGAAGGTGGTCGTCGACCAGGTGGTGTACGGGTGGAAGCCGTGCCACTCGTCGAGCAGCACGCCCTGCGCGCCCTCGAAGACCACCGGGCCGGTGCGCACCAGCCGCGCCAGGTGGTCGCCGTCGACGAGCCGTACGTGGCCGGCGAAGGCGGCGAAGGCGTCCAGGCAGGCGTCGACGGGTGGGGCGTCGAGCGGGCCGAGTTCCTCGGCCAGCAGGTCGCGGAGCAGGGTGAGTTTGCGGCGCAGCGTCGTACGGGAGGTGCAGTCCCCCGCCGTCGGGGCCTCGGCCGGGTGGGCGAGGGCGTAGGCGGCGGTTTCGCCGATGCCCATGCCGCAGGAGCCGTGCCGGGCGGAGCCGCGGGCGCGTTCGCGGGCCCGGTTGGCGGCCGCGTGGTACGGGGTGGTGAGGAGGGCGCGCCGGTCGACGGTGAGCAGTGCGAGTGGGTCGGGGACGCCGAGGCCGGCCAGGTGGCGGGCCTCGGCGGCGAGCGCGAGCGGGTCGACCAGCATCAGGCGGGAGAGGTGGGTCGCAACACCGCTGAAGGTGCCGGAGCCGAACTGGGCGAAGGTGTGGTGGCGGCCGTCGGTGGTGACGACGTTGTGGGCGGCCTGGGCGCCGCCGTTGAAGCGGACCACCGCCGTGACCGGCGCGGCGCCCGGTTGCGGGGCGCAGAGCCGGTCGACGACGGTCCCCTTGCCGGCGTCGCCGTAGCCGAGGTCGACCACGATGGTGTGCATGTGCGGTCCTTACAGGCGGGTGGTGCCGCCCGCCTCGGCGGCATCGTCGATGAGCGGTCCGGACGACCGGGCCACGGTGCCGCGCCGCCGGCCCAGGGTGGCCAGCGCCTTGCCGACGGTGGCGCCCGCGTCGGAGCCGAGGTCGCCGAGGTCGTCGAGGCCGGAGGCGAGGTCGATGGCTTCCTCGCCGAGGCCGATGGTCAGCGCGATGGTCTCGCAGACGGCGCCGAGGTCATCGAGTTCGATGACGTTCTGGCCGAGCAGCTTGCGCCAGGTGCCCAGGACCGCGGTGTTGCCGACGTGGGTGGCGCCCGCCGGGACGATGAAGTAGACGTCGAACTTCTGCCGTACCTCGGCGAGGATCGCCGCGATCGGGATGTCCTCGGTGACCTGGTCCCCGAAGACGGCACGGATCTCGCGGGCCTTCACCTTGCCGTACGGCATCTCATCGCCGATGAGGAAGAGGTAGCCGCGGCGGCCGCGCTTCTCGTGGCAGTCGATGCTGGTGTGGCGGGCCATGGCGTACAGGGCGAGTTCGTACGACTCGGTGAGCTGGCCGCCTCCGCCGCCCTCCAGGAGGATGTTGCCGAGGTCGTCGTCCATGCGGTTGTCGGACTCGAACTGGCCGAGCTGGAGCGGCACCCGGTCGCAGGTCGCGTCGCCGACGGCGCCGAAGAGGATCTGCGGGTGTGCGACGTACCCCTTGCGCAGCAGCAGGCCGAACAGCTCCGGCAGCTTGGTCTGCAGGATGCGCGGTACGGACCGCATGGATCCGGTCACATCGAAAATGACCGAGACGGCCAGCGAGGCGGGGTGTTCGTCGGAGTCGCGGCTCTCACGGGTGGTGAGGCCGTTGGGGTCGAGCGAGGCGTGTGCCGTCCAGGTGTGGCGCGGGGCCGAGCCGGTGAGGCGGTCGCTGTAGTCGAAGGCGCTGGTGCCGGAGGCGGCGCGGTAGCTTGCCGCGGCGCCGTAGACGTTGGTGGACCAGGTTCCGCTGCCCATGGTGATTCCCCCTGAGTGATGTGCTGCGTGACGTGTTGCGTGCTGGTGCTCAGTGATCGTGGATGTCGGGACGTGGGACGTAGGACGTGGGATGTGTGGCGCAGGGTGTGGGGCCGTGTGCGGCATGGGTGCCGGGTGCGTTACGGCCATCGGGCTACGGCCTTGGAGCCACCGCCGGCGAGCTACGGCGTTCGGGTCTGCTCCGGCATGGCGAACGGGCGGAAGGTACGCGGCCCGTAAAGGCGGTCGAGGAGGTCGTCCAGCTCGGCCAGCAGCCGCCAGGCGTCGTGCGGGCGGCGGGCCTCGGCGGGGAGGGTGCAGCCGCGCAGGAAGGCGTGCATCGGCTGCGGTGTGCGCGCGCCCATGAGGGCGCCCATGGTGCGGGACGCGAGGTGGATGTCGGTGGCCTCGGTCGCCGGGTGGCGGCCGGTGACCTCGGGCGGGTAGCTGTCGCGGTGGCGTTCGACGAGCGCGGGGACCCGTTCGCCGATGGCGGTGCTGTAGCACCAGTCGACGAGGGCGAGGCCGTGCTGCTCGGGGTGGATGAGGATGTGGTCGGGCAGGACGGCGCCGTGCACCAGGCCGGTGCGGTGTGCCCAGCCGAGGGCGACCAGGAGCCGGCGCCATATCCAGGCGGCGTCGCGCGGGTCGAGGCCGTCCGGACGGGCGGCCCGGACGTCGGTGAGCGTATGCCAACCCTCCAGCGGGGCAAGGGAGTTGATCCGTCGCTCGGCACCGGAGTCCGGATCGCGGTGCCGGAAGGATTCCAGGAGGCGGGGCGCGTAGCCGCGGTGGCGTGGCTCGCCGCGGCGGGCCAGCCGGTTCAGGGCCTGTGCCTCGCGTTCCATCAGGTCGTTGTCGGTGACCGCGCGCGGGATCTTCAGCAGGGCACGGCAACGGGTGCCGTCCTGTTCGTACGAGGCTTCGCGGAGCACGGCGAGGTCGCCGCAGGCCACGGCCGGTCCGAGGGTGTACGTACGCCGACGAGTGGTGAGCGTGGGGCGGGCGGCTGCGGCGCGGCGCCGCCAGAGGGCTCCGAGGCGGGCGAACTCGGCCTCGGCGTCGGGGCGTTCGGCTGCCGGGGCGGTGTCGGGGTGCAGCAGACGGGCGAGCCGGCGGTGGACGCGGACGGCCGCGGCGTCGTCGGCTGGGAAGAGGTCGGCGGGCGCGCGGGCGGCGGCCAGTGCGGCGCGGGCCTCGGCGCGGCCGGCCGGAGCGTCGGCCGACGGAGCGCCGCCGGTTGACGCGGCACCGCCCATCGAACCGCCCCCCGCCTTCGGGGCACCGTCCCCCGGCGCACCCCCCACCTCCGGCGCACCGTCCACCGGCGCGCCGCTCATCGGACGCTCTCCTCGCGGTCGGGCCGCAGCAGCGCCGGGTGCAGGAGCCGGGCGTCGCCCGCACGGTAGAGGCGGGCGCGGGGGCCGCCGCGCGCGCCCCCGCGGGCGGCGGTCGCGCCGGTGGATTCGACGAAGCCGGGGACCGAGAGCACCTTGCGGTGGAAGTTCCCGGCGTGCAGCGGGCTGCCCCAGATGGCTTCGTAGACGCCGCGGAGTTCGACGACGGTGAACTCCTCGCCGAGGAAGGCCGTGGCCAATGGCGTGTATTCGAGCTTGGCGCGGGCGCGGTCGAGGCCGTCGGCGACGATCCGTGCATGGTCGAAGGCGAGCGGGAGGGCCGTACGGCCGGACGCCTCCTGGGAGTCGTCGGGCCGGGGCACGGAATCACCCCCGTCGGTCCCGTGCCCCGGACCCTGCTGTGGGGGACGCGGGCGGGCCGCGTCCGGTTCGGTGAAGGCGGGAGTATCGCTCATAGCGAAGCCCTCCCCAGTGCCGAGCCGCAGACCGGCGACCGGGACCCAGGCCGCGGCCGAGGCGTCGCTGCCGCCCCGGGCCTCGGGGAGGTCGGGCGCGAAGGCCAGATAGGCGACGGTGACGACGGGCATCCGCGGGTCGCGGCCGGGATCGCCGTAGGAGCCCAGCTGCTCGAGGTGCACACGCTCCAGGTGCGTGGCGTCCAGCCCGGTCTCCTCGGCCAGTTCGCGGGCCGCGGCCTCGTCGAGCGACTCCTGACCGGCCCGGACGAAGCCGCCGGGCAGCGCCCAGGCGCCCTTGAAGGGCCGGCCGCCACGCTCCACGAGCAGGATGTGCAGGGCGCCCTGACGCAACGTCAGCACGACGACGTCGACGGTCACGGCGATGGCCGGGAAGTCACGCGGGTCGTACGCCGCGAGGAACTCGCCGTCGTCGCCGCCATCCTCGGCGCCACTCCCCCGGTGCGCATCCATGATCGCGTCGCCCTCCCTGGTGGATCATTCTCACTTTGAGTCTTTCTCGCTTCGAGAACAACATAGCACCGGGCTATGTCGCCGTCCAGGGCAGCACTACCGTTCGGGCATGACCCATCAAGACACCGGCCGCACGTTCGGCTCGTACGAGGAGTTCTGGCCCTACTACGTCGCGATGCACTCCAAGGCGGCCACCCGCTGGATCCACCTGACCGGCACGCTGACCGGCCTGGCGGTGTCCGCGTACGGCGCACTGCGGCGCCGGCCCAAACTGCTGCTCGCCCTGCCGGTCCTCGGCTACGGCACGGCCTGGCCCGCGCACTTCCTCATCGAGGGCAACAACCCCGCCACCTTCGGCCACCCGGCGTGGTCGCTGCGCGGGGATGCGCAGATGATCCGGATGATGCTGTCGGGGCGGGATGCGGAGCTGGCCGAGATCGCGGCGAAGTGGCTTGCGGAGCAGGCGGGTTGACAGCCGCCACAGCAGTCGGCCGACGCCTGCTGACCCAGGTGACGGGCCCCTCGGACGGAGGACACACCGCGCCGGCGATCTTGCGGATCGCGGCCTCCGTTGCCGCTGGGTGAGGCGGCGGGCACGCCGGACCCGCAGCGGCTGGTCCTCACCGAACCGGGGTTCCGCGTCGAGCAGCGGCGTGCCACACTCCTGACGTTCCGTCAGATGCACGGAGGACTGGGGAGGCGCGCCGTGCCACGCACACGTAAACCCGTGGTGCCGGGTTGGTTCGAACGGGACGCCGACGCCGCGGAGTTCCGGCTGCTGGGGACGCGGTGCCGGGCCTGTGGCGCGGTGTTCTTCCCGCGTGAGGACGCCTTCTGCCGTAATCCCGGCTGCGCGGGCGACGAGCTGGAGGAGGTGCCGCTGTCCCGCCGCGGCAGGGTCTGGGCGTACACCGACGCGCGCTACCGCCCGCCCGCCCCGTACGCCTCCGACCCGGACGCCGAGTGGCGGCCGTACGCGCTGGTTGCGGTGGAGCTGGCCGCGGAGCGGATGGTGGTGCTCGGGCAGGCCGCGCCCGGCGTGACCGTCGCCGATCTCGAGGTCGGCACGGAGGTCGAGCTGGTGCCAGGGGTCCTGAACGAGGACGCGGAGCACACATGGACCACCTGGCACTGGAGGCCGGTGGCGGCGGGGCGGGCGGAGACGGGGCAAGCCCGGACGGGGCGGGCGGAGACGGGGCGGGCGGGGGCCGCTGGGGCGGTACCCGCGCACCCGGACCCGTCCACCCCCCGAAAGGGCGCCGGGGGTCACCGGCATGCACAGCTCGGCCCCGGAGGTCCCGGCGCCGGCGAGGTGGCGGTGCTCGGGGCCGGGATGCACCCCTGGGGCAAGTGGGGGCGCAGCTTTGTCGAGTACGGGACGAAGGCGGCGCGGGAGGCGCTGGCGGACGCGGGGCTCGAGTGGGGCGCCGTGCAGAGCGTGGTCGGGGCGGACACGGTGCGCGGCGGCTATCCCGGTTATGTGGCGGGGGCGACCTTCGCCCGTGCGCTGGGCTGGCAGGGCGCGCGGGTGACCAGCGTGTACGCGGCCTGTGCGTCGGGGGCGCAGGCCATCGGCACAGCGCGGGCGCAGATCCTGGCGGGCCTGGCGGATGTAGTGCTGGTCGTGGGCGCCGACGCCGCCCCCAAGGGGTTCTTCACCCCGGCGGGCGGCGACCGGCCCGACGACCCCGACTGGCTGCGGTTCCGGGTGCTGGGGGCGACCAACCCGGCGTACTTCGGGCTGTATGCGCGCCGCAGGATGGCGCTGTACGGCGATACGCCGGACGACTTCGCCCGGGTGAAGGTGAAGAACTCGGCGGCGGGCGCGCTCAATCCGTACGCGCGCTACCGCAAGCGGGTCAGCGCGCCGGAGGTCGCCGCATCGCCCGTGGTCTGCGATCCGCTGCGGCTGCTGGACATCTGCGCCACCTCCGACGGCGCCGCGGCGCTGGTCCTGAGCAGTATGGATTTCGCCCGGCGGCACGGCGCCGCGGACCCGGTCCGGATCCGGGCGGTCTCCACTGCCACCCCGCACTATCCGCGGACCGTACTGGACCTGCCCGACATCGCCACCGACTCCGCGGCCGCCGTGCCGGAGCCGGAGACCGGTTTCCGGGCAGCCATCGCGCGCCAGGCGTACGAGGAGGCGGGCCTGGGCCCCGAGGACCTGTCGCTGGCCGAGGTCTATGACCTGTCCACCGCACTGGAGCTGGAGTGGTACGAGGACCTGGGGCTGTGCGGCGCCGGCGAGGCCGCCACGCTGCTGCGGGACGGGGTGACGGGTCTGGGCGGTCGGCTGCCGGTGAATGCCGGCGGCGGGCTGGCCTCCTTCGGCGAGGCGGTGCCGGCCCAGGCCATCGCCCAGGTCTGCGAGCTGACGTGGCAGCTGCGGGGGCAGGCGGGTGAGCGTCAAGTCGCGGGGGCACGGGTCGGTATGGCGGTCAATCAGGGCCTGTTCGGGCACGGGTCGGCGGTCGTCGCCGTACGGTGAGCCGTCGGACGTGAGCCGTCGGACGTGAGCCGTCGGACGTGAGCCGTCGGACGTGAGCCGTCGGACGTGAGCCGTCGGACGTGAGCGGTCGGACGTGAGCGGTCGGACGTGGGACGTGGGACAAGGACCCGACAAGGACCCCGCAAGAAATCGGCAAGGCCCCGGTCAGGGCTCGACACGGACCCCGTCAAGGACCCGCTCGAAGATCGTGTGTGGATCGCAGGGCGGGCGCCCGTACGCTCCGGAAGGATGCGTGAACAGTGCGTGAACCACGCGCCGTTCGGGGTCCGGGGGCGGCATGCTGGCGCCGTGCCTGCCTGGATGGACCAGCTCCGATTCGCCTTTCAACCCGTCGTGAACCTCGCGACCGGCTCGGTCGCCGCGCTGGAGATACTCGCCCGCCCCGAGGACGGCGAGTTCGACGTACTGGGCTCCGCGCACCGCTGCCCCGACCTGGACGCCGAGCTGGCGGCGCTCGCCGTACGGGCCGCGGCACACCAGGAGACGATGCTGCCGCTGCATGTGAACGTCTTCGCCGCGACGGTGGCCGAGCTGCCGTCGCTGACGTCCCTGGGAAAGGCCGTACGGGACGTAGGACGTCGGCCGTGGGAGATCACGTTGGACATCGGAGGTCCCTTCACCCATGTCCCGCACCGGTCGCTGCTGGAGGCGGTGGCGGGGCTGCGCGACGAGGGCTACCGGATCTGCGCGGACGGGGTCGGGGACGGCGATCTGCCGCTGCGCCTGCTCGGTGAGCTGACGCCGGACCTCGTCAAGCTCGACCGGTCGCTGTGCCCGGGCCCGGCCGCCGACCGGGGGCGACGGGCCGCGGTGGCCGCGATGCGGCAGCTGTGCGACCACGTGGGCGGGCTGCTGGCGGTCGAGGGTGTGGAGACCGAGCGGCAGTACGCGGCCGTGCGGGCGGCGGGGGTGCAGCTGGCGCAGGGGCATCTGTTCGCGCCGCCCGCCCGGCGCGCGGCCGCCGAGGTGTATCTGCCGGCCGAGCACCCGCCGGCGACCCGCGGGCCGGCACCGTACAGCCCGCCCTCGGGGCCTCCCGTCACACAGTTTCTGCAGCCCGCCGCGCTGTTGCCGATGTCCGCTTCCGCGGGTGCGGTGCGCAGCCATCTCACCGGGTTTCCGGGGGTATCGGGGGTGCTGCTGGTGGACACCGACGGGGTGCCGGTGCGGGCGATCGACCGCGACCGGTTCCTGTTGTCGCTGTCCGGGCGGTACGGGCATGCGCTGTACGCCGACCGGCCGGCGCTGCGGCTGGCGGACCGGCCGCGGACGGTGGGCGCGGACGCCACCGCCTGGCAGGTGCTGGACCTGATAGCCGACGGGGAGCGCGACCGTACCGGTGACGATGTGGCGGTGGTGGACGAGCAGGGCCGGTGCATGGGTGTGGTGCATCTCGCCGACATTCTGCGGGCGCTGGCCGAGAGCCGGGTGGAGGAGGCCGCGCGGCTCAATCCGCTGACCCGGCTGCCCGGTTCGGATGCGGTCAACGGCGAGGTGGACCGGCGGGTGGCCGAGGGGCGGGGGTTCGCGCTGAGCTGGCTGGATGTGGACGGTTTCAAGCAGGTCAACGACGGTGCCGGGTTTGCGGCGGGCGATGAGCTGATCCGCTCGGTGGGGCGGGTGCTGGCGGAGGTCGCGGCGCGCGAGCCGGGCGCCCGGGTGGGGCACATCGGCGGGGACGACTTCCTGGTGCTGGCCGGGTCCGAGGCGCTGGCGCCGTTCGCGGAGGCGGTGCTGGATGTGCCGTGGACGGCGGGCGGGCGGCCGGTCACCCTGTCGCTGGCGACGGTGGACTGCCCGCCGGGCAGCGTCCGCGGTCATCGTGAGGCGGCGGCCGCGCTCGCGCCGCTGAAGAGGGCGGCGAAGGCGCTGCCGGGGGCGAGCTGGGTGGTCGGCCGGCCGGGCTCGGAGCGTAGGGAGGTGCGGCGGGGAGCCACGGCGCGGGTGCCGG
>NZ_JBEZJZ010000163.1:0-14195 GCF_040651455.1 Streptomyces sp. NPDC048483 | reverse complement strand
CAGTCCACGTGGGCGGAGGGCTCCTCGGCATACAGGGTCTTCGGCAGCACGCCGTGCCGCATCGCCTGCACCATCTTGATCACACCGGCCACACCGGCGGCGGCCTGGGTGTGCCCGATGTTGGACTTGATCGACCCCAGCCACAACGGCCGGTCCTCGGGCCGCTCCCGCCCGTACGTGGCCAGCAGCGCCTGCGCCTCGATCGGATCGCCCAGCCTGGTGCCCGTACCGTGCCCCTCGACCACATCTACATCGGCAGCCATCAGCTGCGCATTGGCCAGCGCCTGGCGGATCACGCGCTGCTGCGACGGGCCATTGGGCGCCGTCAGGCCGTTCGACGCACCATCCTGGTTCACCGCCGACCCCCGCAGCACGGCGAGGACTTGATGCCCGTTGCGCTGGGCATCGGACAACCGCTCCAGCAGCACCATGCCGACGCCCTCGGAGAATCCGGCACCGTCGGCGCTCTCGCCGAACGCCTTGCACCGGCCGTCGGAGGCCACGCCGCCCTGGGTGGCGAACTCGCCGAACAGGGTGGGGGAGGTCATCACCGTGACTCCGCCCGCCAGCGCCAGCGAGCACTCCCCGCCGCGCAGCGCCTGCGCCGCCAGGTGCATCGCGACAAGCGACGAGGAGCACGCCGTGTCGATGGTCACCGCCGGGCCCTCCAGCCCGAAGGTGTACGAAATGCGGCCGGACACCACGCTGCCGGTGTTCCCGGTGCCGATGTAGCCCGCGGCCTCCGGCGGAGCCGAGGCCATGAGCGAGCCGTAGTCCCCTCCGTTGGTGCCCGCGAACACCCCGGTCGCGCTGCCCCGCAGCGTCTCCGGATCGATGCCGGCCCGCTCCAGGACCTCCCACGACGTTTCCAGCAGCAGCCGCTGCTGCGGGTCCATCGCCAGCGCCTCACGCGGCGAGATCCCGAAGAACGCCGCGTCGAAGTCCGCCGCGTCGTACAAGAACCCGCCGAGCACACCGGTGGGCGACAGGCTCTCCAGCCGCTCGACGTCCCACCCGCGGTCGGTGGGAAAGGCCCCGATCCCCTCGCCCTCGGACGCCAGCAGCCGCCACAGTTCCTCCGGCGAGGACACACCGCCGGGGAAGCGGCAGGACATCGAGACGACCGCTATCGGATCGTTTCCGCCCGCTGTGGTGGACGTCGCGGCAGCCGGCAGCGCCCGCTGGTCCTGCGCACCGGTGTCGGCCGTGTCGGCGAGTTCTCCCCGCAGATAGCGGGCCAGCGCCGCGGGGGTGGGGTAGTCGAAGACCAGTGTGGCGGGCAGCCGCAGCCCGGTGGCCTCCTTGAGGCGGTTGCGCAGTTCGACCGCGGTGACCGAGTCGAAGCCCACGTCCGTGAACGCCTGGCTCTCCCGCACCGCGTCGGGCGTCGCGTAGCCCAGCACTGTCGCGACCTGCGCGCGCACCACCTCCAGCAGCACCCGCAGCTGCCCCGCGGCGTCCTGCCCTGTCAGCCGGCCCGCCAGTTTCGAGGCGGCCTCCGGCTCACGCTGCCCGGACCCGGCCCGCGCGGCGGCGATGCGCCGCACCTCCGGCAGCTCGTCGAAGAGCCGCGTGGGAGAGGTGGCGGTGTAGGCGACGTAGTAGCGGTCCCAGTCGATGTCCAGAACGCCGAGCGCCGCCTCGCCGTCGTCGATCGCCTGCTGGAGCACCGCCAGTGCGCGCTCCGGAGCCATCTCCGGAATTCCGTGCCGCCGGGCGATCTCGCCGATTCCCGAGGCGGCCATTCCGTCGCCGGCCCACGGGCCCCACGCCACCGAGGTGGCCGGCACGCCTGCATCGCGCAACTGCTGCGCGTAGGCATCCAGGAAGGCGTTGCCCGGTGCGTAATTGCCCTGCCCGGACGCGCCGAAGCTGCCCGCCATCGAGGAGAACAGCACGAAGGCCGACAGTTCTTCGCCGGCGGTCAGCTCATGCAGGTTGATCGCGCCCTGCACCTTCGGTCGCAGTACCCGGTCCACCTGGCCGGCCGTGAGCCGGTCGATGACCGCGTCCTCCAGCGCGGCTGCCGTGTGGAAGACCGCCGAGATCGGCCCGACCTCGTCGACGACCTCACGCAGGGCGTCACGGTCGGCGACGTCGCAGGCCAGCACGGAAACCCGGGCGCCCAGCCCTTCCAGCTCCGCCCGCAGCTCGCCGGCCCCGGGAGCCTGAGGTCCTCTGCGGCTCAGCAGCACCACGTGTCCGGCCCCGCGCGCGGCGACCCACCGCGCGACATGCGCCCCCAGCGGCCCCGTGCCGCCGCTGACCAGCACACATCCCGACGGGGACCAGGAGGAGGTATCCGGCTTCGGACCGCGGGCGGCCCGTACGAGCCGCCGCACGTGCACGCCGCTCGGCCGCACCGCGACCTGGGACTCCCCGTCCGGATCGCTCAGAACAGCGGCCAGCGCACGCAGCGTCTGGTCACTCACACTCTCCGGTAGGTCGATCAAACCGCCCCAGCGGTCCGGGTGTTCGAGACCGACGACCCGGCCCATGCCCCACACCGACGTCTGCTCGGGATGGCGCACCCCGTCCCCGGCACCCGTCGAGACCGCGCCCCGCGTCATGCACCACAGCGGCGCGCCTATCCCCGCATCGCCCAGTCCCTGCACCACCGCCAGCGTGTCCGTGAGCGCGCGCGGCGCCATCGAGCACTCCGCCTGGTGCCCCTCCCCGAGCGCCACGAGTGACACCACGCCCGCCGGCTCGGCCGCCGACTCCCTGTCCGCCAGCGCCTCGGCCACCGCGGCCGCCACCTCATCGCGCCCATCACCGGCTCGAACCGTGGCCCGTACGACGCGGGCGCCGTCCTTCCGCCATGCCGCCACCAGCCGGTCGACCCCGTCGGTGTCGCGCACACCATCGGAATCGATCACCAGCCAGGTGCCCGTCAGCCGCCCGGAGCCGATACCGCTCCGCTTCCAGTCGACGCGATAGCGCCACTGATTGACCACCGAAGCCTCGCGATGGCGCCGGTGCCAGGCGGAGAGGGCAGGCACGATGGCACCGAGCTGGCGGTCGTCCTCCAGCGCCAGTGTCTGGGCCAGGCTCTCCAGGTCCTCGCGTTCGACCGCTTCCCAGAACCGCACCTCGACGGGGTCCGCTGCCCGTCCCCGCTCAGCATCGGAACTCGCGCTCCCGGAGGCCGGACTCTCCACGGCGGTCGGCAGCCAGTAGCGCTCGCGTTGGAAGGCGTAGGTCGGCAGGCCGACGCGCTGGGGCCGATACGGGGCCAGTACCTTGTCCCACGCGACCGGAAGACCGTGAACGTGGGCCTGTCCGAACGCGGTCAGCAGCTGGGCCATATCGCCGTGATCGCGGCGCAGCGTTCCGAGCACGGCGCCTGATACGTCGGCGTCTTCGAGGGTCTGCTGCACACCGACGGTCAGCACTGGGTGCGCGGATGCCTCGATGAACACCGTGTGCCCGGCCGTGGCGGCGGCCCGCACGGCGTCCTCGAAGCGGACCGTCTGCCGCAGATTCCTGAACCAGTACCCGGCATCGAGGTCGGCCGTGTCGATCGGCTCACCGGTCAGCGTGGAGAAGAAACCCACTCGCGAGGATTCCGGGGCGATCGGGGCGAGATCGGCGAGGAGCCGGTCACGGAGTGCCTCTACATGCGGGGAGTGGGACGCGTAGTCCACGGGCACGCGGCGAACCCGTACGCCCTCGGCCTCCCATGCCGCCTGCACCTCATCCAGAGCCTGGGCATCACCGGACACCACCGTGACCCCAGGACCGTTGACCGCGGCAACACCCAGCCCGGGGTACCCGGCCAGGACCGCCTCAACCTCAGCCACCGGCAGCGGCACGGAGAGCATCCCGCCCGCGCCGGAGAGAGCGGTGATCGCCTGCGAGCGCAGCGCCACCACCCGGGCGCCGTCCTCCAGCGACAGACCACCCGCCACCACAGCCGCAGCAATCTCCCCCTGGCTGTGACCAACAACCGCCGCGGGCTCCACTCCCGCAGCCCGCCACACCTCAGCGAGCGAGACCATCACCGCCCACAACAACGGCTGCACCACATCAACCCGCTCCAGCACAACCGGATCCCCAGAACGAGCAACCTCCGTCAACGACCAGTCGACAAAAGACCCCAGCGCCCGCTCACACTCCACCCACCGGGACGCAAACACCGGCGACGAATCCAACAACCCCACCGCCATACCCACCCACTGCGAACCCTGCCCCGGAAACACCAACACCGGACCGGCACCAGAGCCCACCGAGCCGGCGACGCCGGACACCACCCCTACGCCCGGCTCACCCGCCGCCACCGACTCGACCCCCGCCAACAACGACTCCCGGTCACCCCCCACCACCACAGCCCGGTAGTCCAACACCGCCCGCGACGACGCCAACGAGAAACCCACATCCGCAGACGACAACTCCGGGCGCTCAGCAACAAACGCACCCAACCGCTCCGCCTGCCCCCGCAACCCCGCCTCGGACTTGGCCGACAGCACCCACGCCACCGGGCCGCCCCTCAGGACGTCGGCCTCCGACTGCGACGGGTCCTCGACTGCCTCAACCGCCGGCGCCTGCTCCAAAATCACATGCGCGTTCGTGCCGCTGATGCCGAACGACGACACACCCGCCCGACGCAACTGGTCGGATTCCGGCCAGGGGTGGGGCTGGGCCAGCAGTTCCACCGCGCCCGAAGCCCAGTCCACATGCGGTGTGGGCTCGTCGACGTGCAGGGTCTTCGGCAGCATCCCGTTCCGCATGGCCTGCACCATCTTGATGATGCCGGCGGCACCAGCGGCGGCCTGGGTGTGACCGATGTTGGACTTGATCGACCCCAGCCACAGCGGCCGGCCCTCGTCGCGCCCCTGCCCGTACGTCGCCAGCAGCGCCTGCGCCTCGATCGGGTCACCCAGCCTGGTGCCCGTACCGTGCGCCTCGACCACGTCGATCTGCTCTGCGGAAAGGTGCGCGTTGGCCAACGCCTGGCGGATGACGCGCTGTTGGGAGGGTCCGTTCGGCGCGGTCAGTCCGCTGCTGGCGCCGTCCTGGTTGACGGCGGTGCCGCGGACGACGGCGAGGACCGGGTGGCCGTTGCGCTGCGCGTCGGAGAGCCGCTCCAGCAGCAGCACGCCCACGCCCTCGCTCCAGCCGGTGCCGTCCGCGGCGGCGGCGAACGACTTGGACCGGCCGCTGGGCGCCATGCCGCCCTGCCGGCTGAAGTCGACGAAGGTGCCCGGCGTGGACATCACGGCCACTCCGCCGGCCAGCGCCAGAGCGCATTCCCGCTGGCGCAGGGCCTGCACGGCGAGGTGCAGGGCGACCAGCGACGACGAACACGCGGTATCCACGGTCACCGCGGGGCCTTCGAGACCGAAGGTGTACGCGACTCGGCCGGACACGACGCTGCCCGCGTTGCCGGTGCTCATGAAGCCCGCGGACTGCTCCGGCACGGCTCGTACCCCGGCCGTGTAGTCGTGGTACATGACGCCCGTGAACACGCCGGTTCGGCTGCCCCGCAGCGAGGTCGGATCGAGCCCGGCGCGTTCCAGCACCTCCCAGGAGCTTTCCAGCACCAGCCGCTGCTGGGGGTCCATCGCCAACGCCTCGCGCGGCGAGATGCCGAAGAGGGCCGAGTCGAAGTCGGCGGCGTCGTAGAGGAACCCGCCCTCGCTGACGAAGGAGGTGTCGGTGTCGGGGCCGAACATCGCCTCAAGGTTCCAGCCACGGTCGGTGGGGAACCCCGAGACGGCGTCGGTCTCCGACTCGACCAGCTTCCACAGTTCTTCCGGCGAGGACACCCCGCCGGGGAACCGGCAGCTCATCGACACGATGGCGATCGGTTCCGTGTTCCTCGACTCGGCCTCGCGCAGCAGGCGCCGCGTCTCCCGCAGATCGGCGGTGGCCCGCTTGAGGTAGTCCAGGTACCTCGAATCAGTCGTCACGTGCTTTCACTCCCCCTAGAGGCTTTGGACTACTGGCACCGACGGTCAGGGCGCGCCGAGCTCGTCGTCGAGAAGGCTGAAGATCTCCTCGGCGCTCGCGTCGTCGAGACCGCCGTCGGCGCGGTCTGCGGAGTCACTGGCGCTGCTCCGTTCCCTCTCCTGCCAGGTGGTGAGGAGTCGGCGCAGCCGACCGGTGATGTCCGCCGCCTCCACCTTGGCCAGGTCGGTGGCGGACAGCGCCGCCTCGAGCCGGGCGATCTCCTCGGTGACCGGTGTCCGTGCGGCGCCGTCGGCCGGGGCGATCTGCTCCATGAGGTGCTGGGACAGCACGGTGACGGACGGGTAGTCGAAGACCGCGGTCGTCGAAAGCCGTACGCCGGTCGCCGCGTTCAGCCTGTTGCGCAGTTCTACGGCTGCCAGTGAGTCGAAGCCGAGATCGAGGAAACCCCGGTCGACGTCCACCGCGAGCGGCGAGTCGTGGCCGAGCACCTCGGCGACCCGGGCCCGTACCAGCTCCAGCAGCGTCCGGGCACGCTCTTGCTCGGGCAGGCCGGCCAGTTCGGCGCGCTGCGCGGCGGGGTCCGCGGCGGTACCGGCCGACTGGGCCGCTCGCCGGGCGGGCGGGCGTACGAGTGCGCGCAGCAGCGGGTGCAGCCCGCCGGTGGCGGCGCGGGAGCGCAGCGCCGGGATGTCGAGCCGGAGCGGAGCGGTGACTGCGCGGTCCAGCGCGAGCGCGGCGTCGAACAGTGCAATGCCGTGTTCGGCGGTGATCGGCGCGAATCCGGACCGGGAGGCCCGGGAGAGGTCCCGCTCGCTGAGCCGGCCCGTCATCCCGCCGGTGGCGGCCCACATGCCCCACGCGAGCGAGGTGCCGGTGAGTCCCTGGGCGCGGCGGGCCTGGGCGAAGGAGTCCAGGAAGGTGTTGGCGGCGGCGTAGTTCCCCTGTCCGGGCCCGCCGAACAGACCGGCGGCCGCGGAGCACACGGCGAACACCGACAGCTTCAGGTGCTGTGTGAGTTCGTGCAGGTTGACCACGGCGTCGACCTTGGGCCGCAGGACGGCGGCGAGTTGCTCGGCGGTCAGCGCGTCGATGACGCCGTCGTCGACCACTCCCGCGGTGTGCACGACCGCGGTCAGCGGTGCCTCGGCCGGGATGCGGTCCAGTGCCTTCGCCAGGGCGTCGCGGTCGGCGGCGTCGCAGGCGACGAGGGTCGCCTGGGCACCCAGGTCCGCGAGGTCGGCGAGCAGTTCGTCGGCACCCCCGGCATCGGGGCCGCTGCGGCTGAGCAACAGCAGGTGGCGCACGCCGTGTTCGGTGGCCAGGTGCCGGGCGATGAGCCCGCCCAGCATGCCGGTGGCGCCGGTGACCAGAGTGGTCCCGCTGCCGTCCCACGGTGTCCGGTCCTCGCGGGGCCCCGTCTCGCCGGCGGAATCCGCCTGGTCGGCGGGGATTCGGACGAGCCGTGGTGCGTAGAGGTTTCCGTCGCGCACGGCCGTCTGCGGTTCGTCGGCCGCGAGGGCGCTCGGCAGGGCGTGGCGCCCGGTTTCGGTGCCGTCATCGTCGATCAGCAGGAACCGGCCGGGGTGTTCGGACTGGGCGGAGCGGAGCAGTCCCCAGACCGGCGCGGCCGCGACGCCGGGCACCGCGTCGTCGGGCAGGGCGCCGACGGCTCCCCTGGTCACCACGGCCAGCTTGGTGTCGGCGAGCCGTTCGTCGGCCAGCCACGACCGGACCGTTTCGAGTGCCCTGGCGGCGGTGCGGTGTGCCGCCGCCGCCACGTCGGCATCCGGGCCGGTGTCGGCGGTCAGTTCGACGACGGCGAGCTGCGGGGCCGTGCCCGCGGCACCGATCGCGTCGCCCAGCGCCGCGGTGTCCGCGTACTGGTCGATGCGGGGGCCGTCGGGCAGGTCGGCGGCGTCGTCGAGGCCGGCGACAGTGCCGAGAGCGGCCCATCGCGCACCGGCCGGGACCTCGCCCCCGCCGACGCGGACCCAGTCGACGCCGAGCGGTTCGCCGGCCGAACCGGCCCGTGACCCCGGCGAGCTCAGGGCCCGCAGTGTCACGGAGCCGGCCGAGAACACCGGGGCACCGGTGCCGTCCGTCGCCAGCACCGACAGGGCGTCATTGCCCACGGGAGACAGGCGCACCCGGAGGCTGTCGGCGCCGACCGCGTGCAGTGTGACGCCCGCCCAGGCGAACGGCAGCCGAGCCCCCTGCGCCGGGGAGAACAGGCCGCTGACTCCGGCGGTCTGCAGCCCGGCGTCGAGCAGGGCCGGGTGCAGGCCGAACGATCCGGCATCCGCGATCACCTCGTCCGGCAGCCGGACCTCGGCGAACACCTCGTCGCCACGCCGCCAGACGGCGTCCAGGCCCTGGAAGGCGGGCCCGAAGTCGAAGCCGAGCCCGGCCAGTTCGGCGCGGAAGTCCTCCACCGGGAGTCCTGTCGCCCCGGTCGGCGGCCACTGGGCCAGGTCGGAGTCGGCCACGGTCTGCGGCGGGGCCTCGGGCAGCGCCGATCCGCTCGCGTGCCGGGTCCACGGCTCGTCGGCCACCCGGGAGTGCACGCTCAGCGAGCGGCGTGCCGCCGCGTCGGGCGCTCCGATGGTGATCTGGAGCTGCACCGCTTCGTCCTCGGGCAGCACCAGCGGCGCTTCCAGGCTGAGCTCTTCGACGCCGTGGCAGTCGACCTGTCCGGCGGCGTGCAGAGCAAGCTCGATGAACGCGGTCGCCGGCAGCAGCACGGTGCCCTGTACCGCGTGGTCGGCCAGCCACGGATGCGTGCGTACGGACAGCCGGCCGGTCAGCACGGTCTGGTCGGTGTCGGCCAGGCTGACCGCGGCGCCCAGCAGCGGGTGTCCGGCCGGGCCGAGCCCGGCCGCCGCGATGCCGCCGGCGCGCGACGGCCCGGGCTTCACCCAGAACCGCTGGTGCTGGAAGGCGTAGGTCGGCAGCTCCACGGGGCGCACCGGACGGCGGTCGGCGTAGATCGGGTCCCAGTCGATTCCGAGGCCGATGGCGTGCAGTTGGGCGACGGCGCGGAGCAGGGTGTGCTCGGGCTCGTGGTCGGCGCGCTGGGCGGCCACGGTCACCGGCTCGTGCTCGTCGTCGGCGAGCACGGTGCCGGCCAAAGCGGCCAGCACCGCGTCCGGGCCCAGCTCCACGAAGGTGTCCACGCCCTGTTCGGCGGCGGTGCGCACGCTGTCGGCGAACCGTACGGTGCCGCGCACCTGGTCCGCCCAGTACTGCGGGGTGCACAGCTCTTCGGCCGTGGCGGTCGTGCCGGTGAGGGTGGAGATGATGGGTATGCGGGGCGGCCGGTAGTCCAGGCCGGTGATGGTTTCGGTGAATTCGGCGAGCATCGGCTCCATCCGGTGGGAGTGGAACGCGTGCGACACCCGTAGCCGGTTCGTCTTGCGCTCCTGCTCCCGCGCCCATTCCCCTATCGCCTCGACGGCGTCGGCCTCGCCGGAGACCACGACCGAGTCGGGACTGTTGACGGCGGCCAGCGAGACCCGGCCGTCGTACCGTGCCAGCAGCGGGTCGATCTCGTCGCCGGTGGCCTGCACCGCGAGCATCGCGCCCCCTTCCGGCAATCCCTGCATCAGTCGGCCCCGAGCAGCGACCAGCACGCACGCGTCGTCGAGGGACAGCGCTCCGGAGACGTGAGCGGCCGCGATCTCGCCGACCGAGTGGCCGATCAGCACGTCGGGGCGCACGCCGAACGACTCGATCAGTCGGTACAGCGCCACCTCGACGGCGAACAGCCCGGCCTGCGCGTACGCCGTCTGGTCGAGGTCACCGTTGTCGGCGCCCCACAAGACTTCCTGCACAGGCCGGTCAAGCAACCGGTCCATCCGGGCGCACACGGCGTCGAGCGCCTCGGCGTACACCGGGAACCGTTCCCACAGTGCACGGCCCATGCCTGAATACTGCGAGCCCTGACCGGAGAACAACACCCCTAGCCTGCCCCTATCGCCGACCGCGGCGCCGCGCAGCACCGACGGGCCACCGCGCCCTTCGGCCACGGCCTGCACGGCCGTGAGCAGCTCGGCGCGGTCGGTGCCGACCACGACGGCGCGGTGTTCGAAGGCTGCCCGGGTCGCGGACAACGCGTGCCCGACGCCCGCCGGGGACAGTTCGGGGCGCTCCAGCAGGTGGGTGCGCAGCTGTGCGGCCTGCTCGCGCAGCGCGTCGTCGGTGCGGGTGGACAGCACCCAGGCCACGGGCCGGTCCGCGGGCGGCTCCTGGGCCTGGGGCTCCTGGGCCGGCGCCTGGGGTGGGGCCTGTTCGAGGATGACGTGCACGTTGGTGCCGCTGACGCCGAAGGAGGACACCGCGGCGCGGCGCGGCCGGTCGGCCTCGGGCCAGGGCCGGGCCTGCGTGAGCAGCCGTACGGCACCGGCCTCCCAGTCGACGTGCGGCGTGGGTTCGTCGACGTGCAGGGTGGCCGGCAGGGTGCCGCTGCCCATGGCGAGGACCATCTTCATCAGTCCGGCGATCCCGGCGGCGGCCTGGGTATGGCCGATGTTGGACTTGATCGAGCCGAGCCACAGCGGCCGGTCCGCGTCCCGCCCCTGCCCGTAGGTGGCGAGGAGCCCCTGGGCCTCGATGGGGTCGCCCAGTTTGGTGCCCGTGCCGTGTGCCTCGACGGCGTCGACGTCGGCGGCCGACAGGCGCGCGTTGGCCAGCGCCTGCCGGATGACCCGCTGCTGCGACGGTCCGTTCGGCGCGGTGAGGCCGTTGGAGGCGCCGTCCTGGTTCATCGCCGAACCGCGCAGCACCGCCAGCACCGGGTGCCCGTTGCGCCGGGCGTCGGAGAGCCGCTCCAGCAGCACCACCCCGGCGCCCTCGCCCCAGCCCGTACCGTCGGCGCCGGCCGCGAACGACTTGCAACGGCCGTCGACGGACAGGCCCCGCTGCCGGGAGAACTGCACGAAGACGCTGGGTGTGGCCATTACGGTCACCCCGCCGGCCAGGGCCAGTGAGCACTCGCCGGAGCGCAGGGCCTGAGCCGCGAGGTGCACCGCCGCCAGCGAGGCCGAACAGGCGGTGTCGACGCTGACCGCGGGGCCTTCCAGCCCCAGCGTGTAGGCGATGCGCCCGGAGACGACGCTGGCCGCGTTTCCGGTGAGGGTGTAGCCCTCCAGCTCGGCAGGGGCGTGGGCGAGCAGGGCGGTGTAGTCCTGTCCGTTGGTTCCGGCGAACACACCCGTCCGGCTGCCGCGCAGAGCGCTGGGGTCGATGCCCGCGCGTTCGATGGCCTCCCAGCAGATCTCCAGCAGAATGCGCTGCTGGGGATCCATCGCGAGGGCCTCACGCGGTGAGATGCCGAAGAACGCGGCGTCGAACTCGCCCGGGTCGCGAAGGAAGGCACCGTGGCGCGCGTAGCTCTTGCCGGGACTGTCCGGGTCGGAGTCGAAGAGCGAACCGAGCTGCCAGCCGCGGTCGTCGGGGAATTCGGTGATGCCGTCGCGCCCCTCGGCGAGCATCCGCCACAGCGCTTCCGGGGTGCTGACGCCATCCGGGAAGCGGCAGCCCATGGAGACGACCACGATCGGATCGTCGCCGGTGCCCCCGTCCGCGGGCCGATCCGTGGCCGCCGCGACAGCGAGGTCGGCGGCGGATGTTCCCGATGCGGACGGCTCCAACGGCTCCAACTGGCCGCCGAGCGCGGTGGCGAGCAGGTGCTCGGCGATCCCGGACGCGTTCGGATAGTCGAAGACGACGGTGGGGGGCAGTGCGATCCCGGTGGCGGCCGACAGCCGGTTGCGCAGCTCGACCGCGGTGAGCGAGTCGAAGCCGAGCTCACGGAAGGCCCGGTTCGGCTCGACCGCGCCGACGGACGCGTGGCCGAGTACGGCGGCGGCATGCGAGCGGACCAGGTCGAGCACGGCGCGCGCCCGCTCACCGACCGGCAGCTCCGCGAGTCGGCGCACCAGTTCGGGGCCACCGGCCTCGGTGTCGGCCGCCGCCATGGCCCGCTGCGCCTCCGGGACGCCTTCCAGCAGCGGGCTGCGGCGCATCGCGGCGAATGAGGGAGCGAACTTCTCCCAGGACACGTCGGCGACGGCCAGGCAGCTCTCCCCCTGCGCGAGCGCGTCACGCAGGGCCGTGACGCCCCGGTCGGGGGCGATGAAGCCCATCCCGGCACGCCGCATCCGGTCTTCCCGTACGGCGGTGTCGGTGGCCAGCGACTCCTCCCAGGCGCCCCAGCCCACCGAGAGGGCCGGCAGGCCGTCGGCGCGGCGCTGCTCGGCCAGGGCGTCCAGGTAGGCGTTGGCCGCCGCGTAGTTGGCCTGCCCCGCGTTGCCGAGGGTTCCGGTCAGCGACGAGAACAGCACGAAGGCGGAAAGGTCGAGATGCCGGGTGAGATCGTGCAGATGCGCGGCCGCGGTCGCCTTGGGCCCCAGCACCCCGTCGAACAGTTCCGGAGTCAGCCCGTCGACGACGCGATCGTCGAGAACGACGGCGGCATGCAGGACAGCGGTCAGCGGCCGGCTTTCCGGAATCGCGTCCAGCACACCGGCCAACGCGTCCCGGTCCGAGACGTCGCATGCGGCGAATTCCACCTGATCGCCGAGCTGTTCCCGCAGATCGGCCGCGCCGGGCGCGGCCTCGCCCCGCCGACTGAGCAGCAGGACCCGTTCGGCACCGTCGCGCACC
Source organism: Streptomyces sp. NPDC048483 (assembly GCF_040651455.1). Taxonomy (NCBI): domain Bacteria; kingdom Bacillati; phylum Actinomycetota; class Actinomycetes; order Kitasatosporales; family Streptomycetaceae; genus Streptomyces; species Streptomyces sp. NPDC048483. The sequence goes on along the minus strand of NZ_JBEZJZ010000163.1, from coordinate 1,619 downwards.
GCCGCGCGGGCCAGGTGTGCGCCGAGCGCGCCGGTACCGCCTGTGATCAGCACGGTGCCGGAGGGCTGCCACTGCTGCTGCGGGGGCTGCCGGTCCCGCGGGGCGCGGACAAGGCGGCGGACGAACACCCCGGAGGGGCGCACGGCCACCTGGTCCTCACCGCGCAGACCGTCCGTACCGGCGAGAACGGCGGCAAGTCGCGCGCCCGCCCGTACGTCCAGCGCCTGGGGCAGGTCGATCAGGCCACCCCAGCGGTCGGGGTGCTCCAGCGCGGCCACCCGGCCGAAGCCCCAGGCCATGGCCTGTGCCGCGGTACGCAGCCGGTCAGCTCGCCCCACCGACACCGCGCCCCGGGTCACCGTCCACAGCGGGGCGTCCACGCCCGCGTCGCCCAGGGCTTGGAGCAGGACGGCGGTGTGCAGGAGCCCGCGGGGGGTGTGGTGCCGGGTGCGCTCGTCCAGCGCCAGCGTGGACAGCACACCGCTGAACCGGTCCTCCGCGACCAGCTCCGCCAGCCGCTCGGCGAGGGCGGCCCGGTCCAGACCGGAGTCGCCCGACTCGACGGTGACCACGTCGGCGCCGTGTTCGGTGAGCGCCTGTCGACAGCCCTCAGCGACGTCGTCGGCGGCGGCCGTCACCACGAGGAGCCAACGCCCGTTCAGGCGCGGGTTGTTGGTCGCGGCCAGGGGCTGCCAGGTCGCTCGGTATCGCCAGCTGTCCACCGTGGTCCGCTCGCGGCGTCCGCGCCACCACGTGGACAGCGCCGGTACGACGGCGGAGAGATGCTCCTCACCATCGGCGCCATCGACCATGAGCGTGTTGGCCAGTGCGCCGAGGTCCTCCTTCTCGACAGCGCGCCAGAAGTCGGCTTCCGCCGGGTCGATGGACCGGCTGGGCGCAGCAGTGGCCGGCGCGTCGAGCCAGTACCGCTGTCGTTGGAAGGCGTAGGTCGGCAGGTCGACGCGCTGGGGCTGATACGGGGCCGACAGCTTCTCCCACGCGACCGGAAGACCCTGAACATGCGCCTGCCCGAACGCCGTCAGCAACTGCTCCAGACCGCCGTGATCACGGCGGAGCGTACCGAACGTAGCGCCGTCAACGTTCGCGTCCTCAAGGATCTGCTCCACACCCACCGTCAGAACAGGATGAGCGGAAGCCTCGACAAACACAGAGTGGCCGGCATCGACGGCAGCACGCACGGCATCCTCGAAACGGACCGTCTGCCGCAGATTCCGGAACCAGTACCCGGCATCAAGATCAGCCGTGTCGATCAACTCACCAGTCAGCGTGGAGAAGAAACCCACCGCGGAAGAGGACATCGGACTGATCGAGGCAAGATCCGCCAGAATCCGATCCCGGAGAGCCTCCACATGCGGGGAATGCGAGGCGTAATCCACGGGCACGCGGCGAACCCGTACGCCCTCGGCCTCCCATGCCGCCTGCACCTCATCCAGAGCCTGGGCATCACCGGACACGACCGTGACACCAGGACCGTTGACCGCGGCAACACCCAGCCCGGGGTACCCGGCCAGGACCGCCTCGACCTCAGCCACCGGCAGCGGTACGGAGAGCATCCCGCCCGCGCCGGAGAGAGCGGTGATCGCCTGCGAGCGCAGCGC
>NZ_JBEZJZ010000162.1:0-14450 GCF_040651455.1 Streptomyces sp. NPDC048483 | reverse complement strand
TCCTGCACCGGCTGATTGATGCCCCGATGCCCGTACTTGAGCTTGTACGTACCAAAGCCCAGCGCACGCCCCAGAATCTGGTTGCCGAAACAGATACCGAACAGCGGCGTCCCGCGCTCCAGAACACCCCGCATCACCGAAACCGGGTGATCGGCGGTGGCCGGGTCACCGGGGCCGTTGGAGAAGAACACACCGTCGGGCTGAACGGCATAGACGTCCTCGACGGACGCTGTGGCGGGCAGCACATGCACCTCGATGCCCCGCTCGGCCATCCGGTGCGGAGTCATCCCCTTGATCCCCAGGTCTATCGCCGCGACCGTGAACCTCTTCGTACCGACCGCCGGGACGACATACGCCTCCTTGGTCGCCACCTGCGCGGACAGGTCGGCGCCCTTCATCTCGGGAGCCTGGCGCACCTTGGCCAGCATCACCCCCTCATCGGGCAGCGCATCGCCGGAGAAAATCCCCACCCGCATCGCCCCGCTCTCGCGCAGATGACGCGTCAACGCCCGCGTATCGACGCCACTGATCCCCACCACACCCTGCGCCACCAGCTCCTCGTCCAGGGAACGCACCGCACGCCAGTTGGACGCAACCCGGGCAGGATCACGGACCACATAACCGGAAACCCAGATCCGCTGCGACTCCGGGTCCTCGTCGTTCACCCCCGTGTTGCCGATGTGCGGGGCGGTCATCACCACGACCTGACGGTGATACGAGGGATCGGTCAGCGTCTCCTGATAACCGGTCATGCCGGTGGAGAACACCGCTTCGCCGAAAGTCTCCCCCACGGCCCCGTAGGCACGGCCGCGGAAGGTGCGGCCGTCCTCCAGGACGAGTACGGCGGGAAAGTGTCTTCCTGACGTGGCAGGTATCCCAGTCTTCATCGGTGCACGGCTCACTTCTGTCGTGGAGCGGACGGCGGTGGCCCGAGGCCCGGAGTGCGGGGACCTCGGACCACCGTCGCGGCAGCGGGAAGTGCTGCGGGAGGCACGCGCTAGGAAGCCCGGGGCGGACTCGGCGTCCAGTACGTGCGCGCCCGTGGGTCCCAGCGCCGGGTGAGCGGATCGCGGACCAGTCGGCGGAGCAGGCCGATGGGTGTGACCACGAAGACGTACAGGAAGGCAAGGAGTGCTGTGCGCACGGACTCACTCTCACTTCTCTTGTGGAATTCCACTGCATTCACCGGGGACATGACGAGGGGCGGCCTCTTATGACGCGATCTTTTGCAGGCCGGCGATGATTTCGCCGATTACCGGGATCAGCGACAGGACCAGCAGCACAGCCATGGCCACGTTGAAGATGCGGAATTGGAGGGGTTTGGACAGCACCCGCTTGAGGGCGACGCCGATCGCGAGCCAGGAGACGGTGCAGGGGGTCCCGAACACCAGGAAGATGACGGAGACGGCGATGATGTTCCGTACGGCGTCGCCGCCGGTCCCCGTGGCGTAGGTGGTGACCGCGCCCACGGCCATCACCCACGACTTGGGGTTGACCCACTGGAACAGGGCACTCTGCAGGATCGTGAGCGGTTTTGCCTCGGCCGCTTTCTGTTCCCCCACCGGGGAGACGGCTATCCGGTAGGCGAGATAGAGAAGATAGGCCGCTCCGACGGGACGCAGGACGTCGTAGATGACGGGATAGTCCTTCAGAATGCCGTCGAGGCCCAGGCCGATGGCGATCACCATCACCGGAAATCCGATATTGATTCCCACCACATGCGGAATGCTGCGCCGGAAGCCGTGGGAGACGCCGGAGGACATGACCATGTTGTTGTTCGGTCCCGGCGTGCCGCAGGTCGCGATCACGAACAGGATCAGGGAGAGGTACGCCATCTCGGGCCTCGCTCAGCTGTAGTCCTCGAGCGCGCCGCGCCTTCGGGTGTCCACGGAGACGCAGTGAAATCCGCCGCTGAGCGTGCGTGGGTGCCGCATGCGCAGCGGGGCCACGGTGACACCGTGCTTTTCGAGTGCGCGGATGAGCGGCAGCTGGGTGTCGCCCACCACGGCGAGGCCCGGATTGACCATGACGAAGTTCATGCCGATCCAGAGGGAACCGCGGGGGAAGGGCCCGGAATACCCGGTGTCGACCATGTCCGGGGCCCAGATGACGTCCCAGTTCTTGAGGACGGGAGGGAGCTGGTCGGCGCGGATGCGTTCCGGGTTCAGTACGACGAGGCCGGGCCGCACCGGCGTGATCGTGGTGTCCAGGTGCGTTCCGTCGTACACGCCGGAGAGGGCGTGAACGCGGTAGTCGTCCCCCAGGACGCGCTGCAGCCAGCGGTATCCGTACTCGTTGCCGCTGCAGGAGACCTGGTAGAGGATGTCGCGGCCGAGCCGCAGCACGTTGGCGGCGTCGAACACCGGCTCGTGGTTGTTGAGCACCGGGCCGGGCTGCGGTGCCGTGTTGTAGGTGTCGTCGAGCAGCCGTGGCTTCGGGGCGGAGATCCAGTGCGCTCCACTGTCGAAGTACTCCCGCAGGATCTCCCGGTAGGCGAACGGTTCGAAGTACCGGGAGCGCAGGGTCATGGGGGTTTCGATGACGGTCTGTCCGATGGGCAGCAGAACGTCTCGCGGGCAGTAGTTGTACTCGCCGTCGGTGGTCCAGTCGGGTGTGCCGAACGGCTTGGTGTGATCGGTGACCGAGGGACGGCGTACCGTCACGCCTTCGCCGCGGAGCAGCTCGACGAAGCCCTCGAGGTCCTCGTTGGCCTCGTCGATGACCTGCGGGTCGTACGGGCCGGAGGGGATGTCCGCCTGGCTCGGCACGTCGGCGGCATAGTCGATCGCGAACAGTCCGCGGTCGGGGGAGGGGACGCGGGCTCCGTCGGCGATGCCGACGATGACTTCTTCGAGGGGGTCCCATTCGTTGTGCACGCTGACGAGCGACATGGGTACTCCTTTCTGCTGAGGGGAGACCGGCTCCGGTGCTCCGGCTGCTGATTGCTACTGATTGCTGCTGATGCCTGATGGCGGCTGCCGGCCGTTCAGCGCAGGGCGACCAGGGCACCGGCGGCGATGAACATGCATCCTGCGATGCGGTCGATCCAGACCTTGGAGGCGGCACTGGCGAACGCCTTGCGTGCCGCCTCCGCGATCAGACCGTAGGCCAGCACCACGAGCACGACGACGGTCAGGAGGATGCCGGCCAGCAGGATGTACTGCCGGACCCCCACGTTCGCCATGTCGATGACGCCGGGCAGGAGGGCCAGGTAGAAGGCGAGTGCGATGGGGTTGGACAGGGTCATCGCCAGGCCCAGGGTCAGGTCGGGCAGCAGCCGTTGCCGCTCGGTGGACTGCTCGGCCACCACCGTGCCGCCGGCGCGGCGCCACCGCTTGACCCCGAGCCAGACGAGGTAGAGGGCGCCGCAGTACTGGAGGACGGAGAACGCCGGGCCCATACCCGCGGCGAGGGCGGCGAGACCGCCGACCGCCGCGGTGAGCATGAGCAGCTTGCCGGTGGCGATCCCCAGCGCCAGGGGGATGCTGCGGGGGATGCCACCGGACAGCTGCCGTCCGAGCAGCGCGGCGATCTCGGGGCCCGGCGCCGCGGCCGAGGCCGCGAAGGTGAGGGCGAAGAGGACGTACTGGCTCTGGAGGATCACTGGAAGCACCGGTGGTCGGGCTGGGTTTCCTTCGTCTCCCGGACCCACCGCTCCAGCGCCTTGCTCGTGTAGAGCTTCTCGCCCCAGTTCTCCGTCGAAGTGGGCAGCGGGACACCCTTGGCGATGTAGGTGGAGACGAGCTCGAAGTACTGGGCGAGGGAGACGGCGCCGACGTGGTGGCGCAGCGAGGTCGCGGTCTCGCCCGGGGCGATGGTGAAGCGCTTGACGTCGACGATCTGGCCGGTGTCGACCGACTTGGCCATGTGGTGGAAGGTGCTGCCGAAGGTCTCGTGGTTCTCGTAGATGGCGTAGATGTGGCCGCCCAGTCCGCGGAAGTGCGGGGGGCAGGGGTGGCAGTTGAGGGCGCCCTTCCTGGCCTTGCTGTAGACGCGCTCAGGGACGATCAGGTCGCCGCGGAAGGAGATGATCCACTCACCCTCCCAGGCATCGAGCTCGGTGGGGTAGGCGTCGCCCGGCGCCCAGTAGATGGCCTCCACGTTGGGGAATATGGAGCGGGTGAACTCCTCGGCCGTCCGGCACCAGGCGACGGTGTCGGCCTCGGGGCACAGCAGAAGCAGGATCCGGTCCTGGAGGGGGTTCATGGTGTTCTCCTGAGTCGGCTGCTGCGTCGTCTGCTCGGTCATGGCGTGGTGTGCCTTTCGTCTGGGGTGGGTGTCGGCGTATCGGTGCGGTGGTGTGCCGGCAGGGCCGGTGAGGGTCAGTCCAGCGGAATGGCCTCTCGCCAGTCCTGCTCCTCGTGCCATTCCGGCTGGTCCTCCTTGTGCAGCAGGACGTTGCCGAGGGCGAGAAGATCGATGTTCGTCCGCATGAAGCAGGCGTAGGCCTCGGCGGGCGAGGCGACGATCGGCTCGCCGCGGACGTTGAAGGAGGTGTTGACGAGGACGGGGCAGCCGGTGCGCTCCTTGAAGGCCGTCAACAGACGGTGGAAGGGCGCGTTGTTGTCCTTGGTGACGGTCTGCACGCGGGCCGAGTGGTCGACATGGGTGACGGCGGGGATCGTCGAGCGGGGGATCTTCAGCAGGTCGAGACCGCTGGTCTCCGCGGTGTCGGGGGCCTCGATGCGCTGGCCGGGGGAGATACCGGTGACCACGAGCATGTACGGGCTCGGCTGGTCGAGGTCGAAGTACTCCTTGGCGTCCTCGGCGAGGACCGACGGGGCGAACGGCCGGAAGGACTCCCGGAACTTGATCTTGAGGTTCATCGCGGACTGCATCGCGGGGTCGCGGGGATCTCCGATGATGGACCGGGCCCCCAGGGCGCGCGGGCCGAACTCCATCCGGCCCTGGAACCACCCCACGATCTTGCCCGCCGCCAGCCCCTTGGCGACCTGCGAGCTGAGGTCGTCGGACGACAGCAGGGTGTACGGCGCCTGCTGACTGTCCAGATAGGCGACGATCTCCTCGTCGCTGAACCGGGGTCCGAGCAGTGAGCCGGACATGCCGTCGCGCCCGGAGTCCAGATGGGCGCGCGGTGCCCCGCGCTCGGCGGCGACGATCTGCGCCGCGCCCAGCGCGCCGCCGGCGTCCCCCGCCGCCGGCTGGATCCACACCTCGTCGAAGAGCTTCTCGCCGATGATCCGACCGTTGGCGACGCAGTTGAGCGCCACACCGCCGGCCAGCACCAGGTGCCGTTCACCGGTGACCTGGCGGGCGTGCCGGGCGAGCAGGAGGGCGACTTCCTCGGTCACCTGCTGCACCGACGCCGCGAGGTCGAACTCCCGCTCCGTGAGCGGACCTTCCGGGGTGCGCCGCGGCCCCCCGAAGAGCTGCTCGAAGCCGCGCCCGGTCATGACCTGGCCGCGTAGATACGCGAAGTAGCGCATGTCCAGGCGGAACGAGCCGTCGCGCTTGATGTCGATCAGCTTGTCCTTGATGAGCTGCGCATAGCGGGGCCTGCCGTACGGCGCCAGGCCCATCAGCTTGTACTCGCCGGAGTCGACCTTGAAGCCGCAGAAGTAGGTGAACGCGGAGTAGAGCAGCCCCAGGGAGTGGGGAAAGCGGATCTCCGAGACCGGGGTGAGCCCGGTGCCCTGCCCGTGCCACAGGGTGGTGGTGGCCCATTCGCCGACCCCGTCGATGCACAGGACCGCGGCGGACTCGTAGGGGCTGGGGAGGAACGCGGAGGCGGCGTGCGACTCGTGGTGGCGGCGGACGTCCAGAGGCGGCACCTGCCCGGCGCCGAGCTCGGACAACTGCTCGCGCACCACGTCCGCGGTGCGCCGCTTCCAGGACAGCCACTGCGGCAAGGTGTCGCGGAAGGAGGCGAATCCGGTCGGGGCCGCTCCGGCGAAGGTGCTCAGGACGCGGCGGAATTTCAGCGCCGGGTCCTCGTAGTAGGCGACGGCCGAGACATCGTCGAGGGTGACGCCGGCCTCGCGCAGGCAGTACTCCACCGCCAGGCGGGGAAAGGCGGAGTCGTGGCGGATGCGGCTGAACCTTTCCTCCTGGGCGGCGGCGACCGGGACGCCGTCGGAGACCAGCGCGGCCGCACTGTCGTGGTAGTAGGCCGAGATGCCCAGTACCAGATCAGACATGGGTGCTCCTGAAAGAGAGTCCGAGGGGGAGGAGTTGAGGGGGCGTGCGGTCAGCGGTCGGCCTTCGACCGCGACGCGAGATGCGCCGCGCGGCGGCCCGCCTTCCGCGCGAGAAAACCCGACGGCGGGTTCAGCGAGCGGTAGCCGGTACGGATCCGCTCCCAGGCCGGGGCCAGCGCACCTTCGCCCTGGGAGGCGGTGAGCGACGACAGATAGGTGTCGATGGCGTCGGCGGCCCAGGCGGAGTGTCCGGTCGCCACGTTGTCGACGGTGTTGTGGATGTCGACGAAGCGGGTGCTGAAGCCGTACTGCTTGAGGGCGAGCCGGGCGCGCCGGTAGCTTCCGCCGACCCCGGAGAGTTCCATGGCCAGGTTCAGGCCCAGCACCTCCGGCAGGAAGGTCTGCGGGAACCGGCCGATGCTCAGCCAGTACACGGGGAGTTCGAAGGAGGCGTCCCGGAATCCTTCCCACTGGGCGAACTCGCGGCTGGCCGTGGGAGGCAGGTCGACGTCCATCTCGTCGAGGACCTCGCGGTAGATCAGCGGGTGGTTGAGATGTGCCTCCCCGTTGCCCAGCTCGTCCCAGTACGTGTCGAACAGCGAGTGGCCGGTCTGGGAGGAGGCGTGGGCGTAATCGGTGAAGCCCTGGATCCACGCGCCGTCGATCAGTGTCAGCGGCGCCTGCTGCACTGTGGCGTCGACCAGGGCCGCGCGCTCGGGCAGGTCCTGGGTGCCGTCGCGCTCGAACTCCTCGCTGTGCCGGTCGTGCATCTCGGCCAGCCAGCCGCGCAGCCCGCGCGGGGTCCACCGTGCGGGCAGCGGCATTTCGCTGCGGTCGATGCCGTGCCGGGAGCGCCCGAGCCAGCCGTGTACGTACGCGGTGGCCCAGCGGCGCAGGGCCGGGCTTCCGGTGCGCCGCAGCAACTGGTGGTAGGCCTCCCGCAGGTCCGCCGGAGCCCGGTCCGACTCCTGCCCGGCGGCGGCCCAGGAGGGCAGGGCGAGCCGGGGCGGGGCGGGCAGCGCGCGGTGGGGGTTGCGGTCACCGCGCGCATCGCCGTCGGCGGGCGCGCCCAGGAAACCGATCCAGCGGCGCACCACCGCGAGGTCCTCGGGCGAGAACACCCGGAACATCCGGCCGCGTTCACCGACCAGACCGGTGACCAGAGGGCTTTTCTCCGGCCGTCCGGGCTTGATCAGGCGGCTGCGGGACAGGGCGTCGAGCATCGGGTACGGGTCGGTCGCGCACTCCCGCAGCCAGTCGGCCAGCGGCCTGCCGTCCAGCTGGAACGTCTGGTGGTAGACCGCTCCCTCCCGCGAGCGCAGCCGCATCAGCTCGGCCATTTCGAAGGCGGGGTTGCGCGCCGTGTCGAGTTCCGAGAACAGGCGCTCGCTCCACTGCGTCAGGCCGGAGAGGGCCCAGCGGAACCCCAGCCGTACCGCTTCCGCGACGGCCGGGCCTTCCGCGGCGACCAGGCTGTCCACGGTGGCGCGGCACAGGGCGAGGGCCGATTCCCCGCTCTCGCCCCTGCCGGTGGCCGGGTCGATGATGTCCCAGTCGGCGGCGGTGGGCAGCTCCGCCCGCAGCAGGGTCAGGGCCGGCAGCAGGCCCACCGCGCGCAGGCACAGATCGGCGCCGAGGATCTCCGGAGTGAAGTCCTCCGGTCGCCGGCTCATGGCCAGCAGCAGGGCGGGCAGGAAGAAGTGCCCGTCGTCGACGCGCTGGTCACCGACGAGCCGGCCGGCGGGTACGGCGTTCTCGGACAGCTTGAGGTGGCGCAGCAGCGCCAGGTAGGCGTCGCCGCGCGAGGCGTGCGGATTGCCGACGCCGACGTCGTGGGCGTAGAGCGCCAGCATGCGCAGAACCGTGGGGTCGTCGCCGTTGCCGGAGCTGCTCAGCCACTGCAGCCAGGCACCGGAGTGCAGGGCCAGCGGGGCGCAGCCCAGTGCGGTGCGACGGACGAGCACGGCCCGGTCCGTCTCCGTGGGGAAGTGTCCGGTCAGGTCCCCGAGCCGGCCGGCCTCGCCGGTGGACCACTGCGCGGCCCGGTCGATCAGGGCGTCCAGGGTGTCGTCCGGGACCGTGGTGCGCAGGAGTTCGGCGCGTATCTCGTCCAGGAGGCGCCCGCCGGGGATCCCGGCCTCGGCGTCGGTGGCCCGCAGATAGACGGTGCGGGGGGTGGGCGTGGTGGTCGTCGGCTCTGCTGGTGTGGCCACGGAAGCGGCGGACACGTGCGACCTCTTCTCTGGGGTGGTCCGGGGGCGAGCTGGTGGCGGCGCGGCCCGCTCAGAACATGGGGTAGATCGAGGCGTCGTTCTTGCGCTTGGGCTTGCGGCCGAGCAGCTTGTCGAGGAGCTTGCGCAGAAATGCCATGGGGGTGCCTTTCGCTACGGGGGAGGTGCCAGGGGCGCCGGGCAGGCGCCGGGTCAGGACAGGCCGAGCTGCCGGGCGAGCAGACCGGCGACGAGGTCGTGGCCTTCGTCGGTGAAGTGGATACGGTCGACGAAGATCCAGTCCTTGGGGCCGAGCGCGTCGGCCAGGACCGGGTTGAGGTCGAGGTAGCGCACACCGAGCCGCTCGCAGCCGGTCCGCAGCTCCTTGGAGTACGCCTCCTGTGCGCTCTTCGAGGAGATGTCGCCGTAGACCGCGCCGAAGTCGGAGAGCGCATCGAGCTCCTGGAACAGCAGGCGCTCCTCGGGAGCCGGTTCGTCCCGCACCCAGGTGGCCAGCGGCTGGAGGACGAAGGTGAGCTTGGCCCCCATGCCCTCGGCGAGGAGGCGCCAGGAGTCCAGATGGCGCAGGGTCAGTTCGCCGGCCAGGCCGATCTGTTCGTCGAGTTCGGGCACGCTCTCGTCGTGTGCAGGGGCGGCCGGGGCCGCCGAGCGGCGCCCGCCGAACAGGCCGAAGCCGGAGCCCTTGCGGTTCTTGGCGCGCAGCTCCGCCATCTGGCCGTAGAAGTCGTGGCAGTTGAAGAAGGCGCCGTGGTCCCCGCGGACGGAGGCCGGCAGCCGGCTCAGGCCCAGGTTGTTGAAGCCGGAGAACAGGACGATCTCGTCGACCTGGGGCAGCAGATGCCGGTGCAGCAGGAAGAGCAGCAGCTCCTGGGTGGAGTTGTGGCTCCGGCCGGCGAAGTTGAGCCAGGGCAGGGAGGGGGCGTGCTTCGACCACAGGTACGACGGGAGGGTGTGCCGGTCGGCCGAGGCGCCGATGCCGAAGGCGGTGGAACTGCCGGCGAGCAGGCGTACGGGGCCTTCGGGCAGATGCTCGGCAACGGCGGACGTCTGCCCGTCGGGGCCCTGCGACAGACGGAATCCCAGACTGTCGGTATTGACCACGTCCGAGCGGTGTCCGGCCGCGTGGAAGTACATCAGATAGGGCAGCCAGCGGATATCGCCTCGGTCGTCGAACTTCTCGGCGTACTGCAGCATTTGCGGGGTCAGGGCAGCGCGATGGGACACGGTGGACTCCGTCCGAAAGCTGGGGTGGGGAGGTGCCGGCAAAAGACGGGCGCCTGCCGAAGACAAGGGGTCAACGGCACCCGGCCGGAACGCGGCAGGGTGCCGTTCCGCGAAAAGGAAGGGCGTGCGGGGAATGCTTGGTGAACCGGCCCCGCCGGCGGTTCTTCGACGACCGCGGAAAGGACGGTGCAAGGGCGCCGGAAAGGCGCCGGGAAAAGCGGTGGATGGCCACAGCGGGCCGGGAAAGGCACTGGTCGGCGGGCGGGTTACGCACCGGCCGGATGCCAAGCGGACACAGCTGTGCCGCCGGAAAAGCGTGACAGGAAACGCGCTCCCAGGTCAACTCCCATTTTCGGAAGGTGACCGTCCGCCTCCGCAACGGGCCGCAGCTACGACGGTGTTACGGCGGTGATACAGCCCCACAGGAAGCTCTTCGCGACCGCTCCGGAGGAAGGCAACGTCCGGGCCCGACGAAGGGAATGCCATGCAGCAGCTCGACGCCCCGGCCGTTTACGACCTCGATGCGGGCGAACGGTGCGAGCTCGATGAACTCCTGGACGACATGGCCCGCGACCCGCTCACCCCCGGAGCCGCCGACCCCGGAAGCGAGGCCTTCTACCGCGAAGGCAAGGAACTGACCACCCGACTGCCCACCGGACTGCGGCGCTTCCTGTACACCTTCCGCACCACAGAACCCTCCGCGGCGGCGCGCATCCGCGGACTCCCCGTCGACGACGCCGCCCTCGGCCCCACCCCCGCCCACTGGCGCGCCGCCGCCGCATCGCCGGCCGGCCGCCGCGAAGAGGCCTACCTGGCCCTGGTGGGCCTCGCGATGGGCGAGCCCTTCACCTGGTCCACCCTGCAGCAGGGCCGCATGATCCAGAACGTCCTGCCGATCGCCGGCGAGGAGGCCGAGCAGAACGGGCACGGCCAGGTGCAGCTCGAATGGCACACCGAGGACGGCTTCCACCCCTACCGCTGCGACCACCTGCTGCTCATGGGCATGCGCAACAACGACGCCATCGGCACCACGCTGGCGTCGATACGCGATGTGCGCCTCAGCGCGGAGTACCGCGCGATCCTCGCCGGGGAGCGGTTCCACATCCTCCCCGACGACGAACACCTGCGGCAGCCGGCCGCGCTCGACCCCCACCACCCCGGCCTCGCAAGAATGCGCCGTATGCGCGACGAACCGGAGCCGGTGGCCGTGCTCTTCGGCGCCCAGGACTCCCCGTATCTGCGGATCGACCCCTGCTACATGCGCTGCCTGCCCGGCGACGCCGACGCCGAACTCGCCCTCAAGTACCTGATCGGCGAGCTCGATCGCGTGCAGCAGACGGTCGCGGTCGACCCCGGCGAGATCCTGCTCGTCGACAACTACCGGGCCGTCCACGGGCGGCAGAGCTTCCGGGCGCGCTTCGACGGCACGGACCGCTGGCTGAAAAAGATCACCGTCACCGCAGATCTGCGCCGCTCCCGCGATCAGCGTGCGCACGCCGGCTCCCGGGTGATCCTGTGATCCCCGCGCAGGCCATGAGCGAACTGGTGGCCGGGCTCCTGCTGGGACTGGGACTGATCATGCCGATCGGCGCACAGAACCTCTTCATCGTCCAGCAGGGCATCTCCCTCGGTGCCCCACGCGTCTTCTACGCCACACTGGCCACCACCTGTTGCGACGCCCTCCTCATCGCGGCCGGCTCCCTGGGACTGGGCACCCTCTTTGCCGGACACGACATCCTGCGCAGCGCTCTCATGGCCGTCGGCGGCGCCTATCTGCTGTACCTCGCCTGGCAGAACCTGCGCCGGCCGGACGCCGCCGGCCTCGACGGACAGCGGGCGGCGCCCCTCACCGCGCGCCGGACGATCACCCGGGCCATGGGCGTCTCCCTCCTCAACCCGCACGCCATCCTCGACACGGTGGGCGTGATCGGCGCCGTCGGCATCGCCCGCGACGGGGCGGCCCGCGTATGGTTCGCCGCCGGCTGCGTCCTGGCGTCCCTGGTGTGGTTCACCCTGCTGGGCACCGCCGCCCTCGCCGTCCGCCACCGCCTGACCGGGCGCGGACGGCTGTGGATCGCCCGCGTCTCCTCTGCGGTGATGGCCTTCTTCGCACTGCTCCTCTGGAGCGAGCTCGCCCTCGCCTGACCGACGCCCGACACCGGGCCGGCCCGCGCCGCAGCCGCCCGGCCGGGAGCCCCTGACCCGTTCGCCGCCGAAGGACTGATCTCCGTATGAGCCCAGAGAGCACCGCCTGCGCGACCACGACCCTGATCCTCGGCGGCGCCGCACCACGCAGCGCGGGCCATGGGCACGACATCGCGCTCCGCGCCCTCCACCAGCTGCGCGCCCGGGGCACCCGGATCGTCCTGACCGACCGGGCCGAGAACCTCGCCGCCGCCCCCGAACTCACCGTCCTCGCAGCCGAGGTGCACCCCCTCGACGTCGCGGACACCGCCTCCTGCGTCGCCTGGGCCAGGGCTCGCGGCACCCGGTTCGACGCCGTGGTGGGCCTTGACGAGTACGCGGCCGAATCCGTCGCGGCCGTGGCCGATGCGCTCGGACTGTCCGGCAACCCGCTGACGGCGGTCCGGCGGGTACGGACCAAGGACCGATGTCGGGACTACCTGCGCCGCCACGGGTTCCGCCAGCCGCGCCTCCAGCTGTGCACCCGGCCCGAGCAGGCCGAAGAGCTGCTGCGCGCCGAGGGGCGGGTGGTGGTCAAACCCCGCGACAGGGCACATGGTGAGGGCGTCAGCCAGGTCACCCACCGCGCGCAGCTGCCCGCCGCTTTCCGCGCCGCACGTGCCGCCGAGTCCACCCCGGTGCTCGTCGAGGCCTGGGTGGAGGGCACCGAATACAGCGTGGAAGGACTGATCGTCGCCTGCCGCCCGGAAATCCTGGCGGTCACCCGCAAACACCTCGCACCCGGCACCTTCATCGAGACCGGCCACACCATGCCGGCCCAGCTGGAGCCGGACACCGACAGCGCGGTCCGGGCCGAGGTCCGCGCCGCGCTGCAGGTGCTGGGGCTGCGCACCGGTCCCTTCCACGTGGAGTGCTGGACCGGGCCGCGGGGCGTGGTGCTCGGCGCGGTGCACCTGCGCCAGGGCGGCGACTGGATCCCCGCGATGCTCGAATGGTGCCGGCCCGGTTTCGCGTGGTACGGAAGCTGGCTGGACGACCTGTTGGGCACCATCCCGCAGATCCCGCCCACCACCCGGGCGGCGGCCGTACGCTTCGCCCTGTCGCCCCCCGGAACGGTCCGCGACGTACACGGCTGGCAGCACCTCGACGCCCTCCCCGGCGTACTGGCCGCCGAGTGCCCGCTGGCACCGGGCGACCGCCTCGGCGCGCCACGCGCCAACCGCGACCGCCGTGGCGCGGTGGTCGTGGGCGCCGCCGACGCACCCGCCGCGGACCGGGCCGCGGACGACTTCCTGGCGCGGCTGTCCATCGAGATGACGCCGCCGGCCCTGAAGGGGGCCGGCTACTCGCCCGGCCGGTGGGGCTTCGCGGCGGACCGGCCCGGCCCGTGAAGCATGGAGAGCGCCCACTGCGCGGGCCGGGCGCAGCGAACTCTGCCGCGGAGCGTCACCGTACGTCCCCCGCCGCGGCGCAGGCCTGGATCCCCGCGCCGGGCGCCCGGGGCAGCGCCCGTATCCCGTCCCACAGCTCGTCCGCCTGCGGGAGACCCAGTTCTTCGAGGATGCCGGCCGCTCTTCGCCAGAAGCCGTCCGCGGCGGCGAAGTCGCCGGTGGTCACATGGAGTTCACCACAGCGGATCAGGGTCTGCGCCTGGTTGTGACGGCTCCCGAGCTGGTCCAGCGAGGCGTCCAGCTCGATCGCCTGGAGGTAGCAGCGTCGCGCCTCGTCGGACTCCCCGGCGTAGTGGTAGGCCCAGGCAAGGCTGTCCCACACATCCGCCTCACCGTGCCGGTTGCCCAGCTTCTGGTAGAGCCGCAGCGACCGCAGCAGACTGGCGGTCGCGGTGAAGTGATCACCGAAGGCGACGCAGTGCCACCCGAGTGCGTTGAGCGTCTCGGCCTCGCCGTCCCGGTCGCCGAGCATGCAGAACAGGTTCAGCGCCCGGGACGCGTGCTCGCGGCAGGCGTCCTCCTGTCCGCGCCGGCCGCAGTACCTGGTCAGCCGCAGATGGGCCCGCGCCTGGCCGACGGCGTCATCGAGCTGCTCGTACAGCTCGAGCGCACGGACCAGAGGGGGATGCGCGCTCCGGCCGTCCTGGTCGAGCAGATCGCCGGCCCAGCCGAGCTGGAGCTGGGCCAGCGCCTCCCCGCGGAGGTCGGCCCGCGCGACGGCGGCGGCCATGGCGCACCGTGCCGCGTAGGCCCACTCGTGCCAGTGTCCCGAGCGGTGCATGAAGGCCCCCATGCGCTCGGCGAGCAGCCAGCCGAACTCCGCGAAACCGTCCTCCCGGGCGTGTGCGAGATGGGCGAGCATCGCATGCCGCTCCGCCACGAACCACTGCCGCGCTCCCTGCGCGTCGGCCAGGGCCTCGACGGTGACATCCGGCCGGTGGGCCGGTGCTACGGCCTCGAAGCGGCGGGCCGCCGCGGGATCGGCGAGGGCCACCGCGGCCTCGGTGGAGCGGAGGAAATACGTGAGGATCCGTTCGCGGACCGCGGCGCGCTCCTCCTCCAGGGGGTCCTGATGGGCCAGTTCCAGAGCGAAGTCCCGGACGATGTCGTGCATCGCATAGCGCCCGGGGCCCTCCACGGTCACCAGGTGGTGCCGGGTGAGTTCGGCCAGCGCACGGTGCGCGGCCGCCGCGGGCAGGCCGGCCAGCGCCGCGGCCGCGTGCAGCTAGGACGAGAGTCGG
>NZ_JBEZJZ010000161.1:0-14703 GCF_040651455.1 Streptomyces sp. NPDC048483 | reverse complement strand
GATACGCGCAGACCTCCACCAGGCACTACTCGAACTCGCCTGCTCCATCATCTGCTTGCGACGACTACGAACCGCATTCTGAAACGATCAGTAAGAGGTCATTCCATTTGGCGAGTCTGCTGTGGCAGACGAGTGTTTCCGCCCTGTTCCCCGAAGGCACTGGCCACCCTGGCTGCGGATGCCAATGGCGGCGCGGGTTCGGTCAGTCGCTCTTCCGGTAGGTCATGAACCAGTGGGTGTCGAAATAGCGGGCCATCGTGAACGGGTGGTGCGGGTCGATGAGGATGCGGCAGACGAACTCCGCGGCTTGGCAGTCGAAGGGGACGTCCTTGTTGTCGAAGGACCGGACGACGACGGGCCAACGGTCGGGGTCCTCACCGTGGGCCCTCCAGCAGTACAGGTCCTCGTGCTCCGTGCCCGACCAGATGAGCAGCCCGTCCTCGCTAAGATCCCTCCACGGCTCCTGGTTCAGGTCCAGGTATCCGTCGAAGGCGCCCACGCCGAACGTTTCGACCATGCGCTTGTAGTCGCTCGGGAGCGCGGTGCCCAGGCGCGACTCCACCTCCGCCCAGTTCACGTCCGGCCGCTGGGCGGGCTGCGTCCAGCCGGTGATCCGTATGAGCCGCTCCATCCAGTCGACGTCCTCGTCCTTGTCCGGAGCGACCGCCAAAGGTTCTGGCACCTCCCTGTGAGCGACCGCCAGCACCGGCCGCTCGACCCCTTCGGCGTCTCGCGCCGTACCCGTGCCGACCCACTGATCCCCGTACGCCCACGCCCGTATCTTCACGGCCCGGTCCTCGAAGGGGACAAGGAGAGCCGCGCCTCTGGAATCGTCGACCGTCGGATCGGTGAAACCGTCGAGGACGAGGGTGCGCGGGGCGCCGTACCTGCTGGCGAGCAGGTCGGTCAGAGCCTGCGGGGCCAGATCGCTGGGCAGGTACATGTAGCCGTCCCCTGGGCCGAGCTGGGCCAGCAGGTCGTTGACGGTCGCTTGCGTGAGCTCCATGTCGGACAGTGAAGCGCACCGCACTGACAATGGACGTGCTCGGACGTATCTGACGTCAAGGGGAAAGAGGTTGGTGAAGCTTCCCCTTGATCGTGGACACCTCGAGACTGGGATCTTGAGGTTCCAGAAGAAGTAGCACCAGGTGGGAAGCAAGTACACGAAGCGGTACACCGAGGAGTTCAAGCGGGACGCGATCGCGCTCGTCGATTCCTCGGGCAAGACGGTCACCGCCGTAGCCCAGGAACTCGGCATCAGTTCCGAGTCCCTGCGTGGCTGGTACCGGCGGGCGAAGGCGGACCGGGGCGAGGGCGGGTCGGGCCTTCGCCCGTGATGGTGGACACGCGGTTCGCTTCGGGCGAGCGTGAGTTCTGCCGACGAGGCCAGCGGGGCCGCCAGGCCGGCCTGAACGTCAGTGCGCCGGTCAGTCGACGCCTTCGATGATGCGGAAGTCGCGCTCGACACCGTCGGAAAGGGCGACCAGCGCCTCCTGGTATGCCGCGCTCTCGTGTGCCGCGACCGCCTGTTCAAAGGTGTCGAACTCGATCAGGACGGTGCGCTCGGCGATTCCGGCGTCGTGGGCGACGACCCGACCGCCGAGGGCGAGCCTCCGCCCGCCCCCGGCCTGGACGGCCGGACCGGCCAGCTTGTTGTAGGCGGCTAGCTTCTCGGGGTCGGAAATGGTGCGGTAGGCACTGACCCAGTAGCCCTTGGCCATGGAAACCTCCTGTGTTCGGACAAGCGTACTAGGCTTCGAGTCGACACTCAGATTGATCGGCCACGGCGACGGATCACCGGGCATTTCAGACCAGGACCTGGCACAGCCGCTTCACCTCGTAGGTGTTCCGGTGGTCGTGGACGAACTGGAAGCGGCTCACCAGTTCGTCTCCCCGGCGAAATACTTGGCCGCCTTGCGCAGGATGTCCCGCTCGGTGGCCGGCTTCCGCTCGCTGGCTTCCAGCTCGGCCATCCGGGCCTCCAGTTGCCGGTTCCGGTCATCCGGATCGTCGGACACAGCCCGGCGCCCCGCCGCGGCGGTAGCTGCCGGTCCGGGCTGCGAGCCGGCGGGCGCGATGCTGCGGCGTTCACGGTCCCGCAGCACCCATTCACGCAGCGTCGCCCTGTTGATGCCCAGGTCAGCGGCGATGTCCTTGTACGTCGCCCCGGGCGTGGACTCGTACAGGGCCACAGCATCGGCCCTGAACTCGTCCGAGTAGTCCTTCATCGCCATCGGCGGTGTTCTCGCTTCCTCCGGATCAAGCAGATCCAGTATCAGCGTGTCCACCCATCAGGGCGAAGGCCCATTATCGGCGACCGGAGGATCACGGGTCTGTCGGCCGATGTGATCGCTGAACTCGTCGCAGAAGTAGGCCCGTTGGGGCACGAACGGCACCAGGCCAGGCTTGTGTCCCGGCCCCGGAAGCGGGCTGTGGGCGCCGGTGCGAAGCACCGGCTGGTCTTCGTCGACCGACTGCTGGCCACGCTTGTGCACCTTCGCCACGGCGTCACTCACGACGTGCTGGCCTGCTGGTTCGGGATGGACCGCTCCACCATCACCCGTGCCATCGGCGAGGTGCGGCCGCCGCTCGCCGGGCGAGGCCGCACCGTCAGCCCCGACGTGCGGCTGCGGACCTTGGCCGAGGTCATCGACCACCTGGGCGTGACCGGGAAGACCGGGATCGTCGACGGCACCGAGACCCGGGTCCGCCGGCCGGCTGTCGGACGCAAGGACCGGGAGGCGTTCATCTCCGACAAGAACAAGCAGAACACCGTCAAGACCATGGTGGTCACCGACGTGGACGGCCGGGTGCTGTTCTGCAGCCAGGCCAAGCCCGGAAGCTGTGCGGACATCACTCACACCCGACAGTCAGGGCTGGTCAGGCTCTTGGCCGGCGGGCCCGCGGTGGAGATTCTCGCCGATGCCGGATAGCAGGGCCTGGGGGCTCAGACCGGAGGACGCGTGGTGACACCACCGCACCGCAAGTTCAAGAAGAACGCCCCGGACTGGTACGAGGAGATGCCCGAGCGCCAGCGCAAGGCGCACTCCTCGCGGCGCATCCGGGTCGAGCACGGCATCGCACACCTGAAGAACTGGCAAGCTCTCGCCCGCCACCACGGGCGCCGCGAGCACATGAGCGACACCGTTCAAACCGTCGCCGGTCTGCTGTCCCACCAGCAGACCGGCGACATGGCACCGGCCCAGTAGATCTGAACACCGACCCCAACACAGCCCAAGACCGTCTCACCGCTTACCGTGCACGAGCTCGTTAGGAATGGGTCGACGGCGCGGGCTCTCGACGATGCTCCAGCCAGGTGCGGCTCAGGTCGTCCCAGATCGTCTGATACCGCCTGAAGATCTCACCCAGCTGATCGAACGTGAGCTCGTCGGCGGCCGTGGATGCCACGAGGTATTCGAGGTCATCGGCAAGTCGCCGGAACCGGTACTGCGCTTCCTCCATCAGAACGCGCCGGGAGCGCCAATTGAAGAACGGTTCGACGGCTCCTAGCAACGTCACCAGCGCCACACAGGCCAAGGCCAAACCAGCCCACGCGTTGAGATTCTGCAGGCCCAGGATGACCGTGGACGCAGCGGACAGTACAAGCGTCGCCACCTTGGTGACGGAGGCGCTTTGACCGAACCGCTTTTTCTTGCCGCGGGCGCAGCCGTTGCCCTGACGAATCTTGTCCAACAGGAGGGCGGCTGCCTCCCTCGGGCTGAGACCAACACCTAGGAGCGTGGGTCAGTATGCGCCGTCGTGTCGGTCCAGGCGATCTCGAAGTACCTGACGCGTTCGTCTTGTCCGGCCGGCCGCATGCCCGCTGCCATCATGACGTGCTGGGACGCTGTGTTGTCGTGGTCGGCGTCGCCTTTTACGCAGGTGATGCCGCCTTCACGCGCGAACAGCAGCAGTTCACGGAGGGCTTCGGAGGCGTATCCCTTGCCTCGTGCTGACGGGATGAGGCCGTAGCCAATCGTGACGCTGCCGTTCGCGTCCGCAGGTCCGTGGAAGCCCAGGCCGCCGATCGCCTGACCGTCCTCGCGGCGACGGATCTCATAGTTACCGAACGGCTGGGGATCACCGGTGTTCGCGCAGGTGCCCAGGAAGCGCCTGGCGGCGGACACGTCCCCATCGGTGGGGTATCCGGGCGCCCATCGGGCACCGTCATCCGACTCGCCCGCCACCACCCGCTCAGCCTCGCTGACGGTCATCGGATGAAGCACCAGCCGCGCTGTCACAAGATCGCCCATGGCAGGGAGGAGTATCACGCGGAGCGACCAGACCGCACTTGGATTATCCGACCGGGCAGCGCCCCGCCTCCGGTTGATGATCGTGGGGACGGAAGGATCGCGGCATGCGTGGTGGAGATGGGCTGTTCGAGGTCGAGCCGGTGGAAAGGCAGCAACCGCAGGGCCGTCCGGTGGGGGTGGACAGGCGGTTCAGGGCGTTCGACCCACACCAGGTCGTGCTGCTGCCTCCGTCGCTGGACGACCGGCTGCCCAGGACCACCTCGCCCGGTTCGTCGCCGACCTGGTCGACGAGGTGCTGGACCTGGGGCCGGTCCTGGCCGACTACACCGGCAAACGCGGCTACCCGCCCTACGACCCGCGACTGATGCTGCGTCTGCTGATCTACAGCCACCCACCGGCATCCGCTCTTCGCGTGCGATCGAGCGCAAGTGCTCCGACGACATCGCGTTCCGGTTCCTGGCCGCCGACCAGGCCCCGGACTTCCGCTCGATCTCGCGGTTCCGCCGCCGCCACCTGGACGCCCTCGCGGACCTGTTCACCCAGTCGCTGCACCTCGCCCAGAAGCTCGGCATGGTCAAGATGGGGCGCGTCGCCCTGGACGGCACCAAGCTCGAAGCGAACGCCTCCCAGCACAAGGCGATGAGCTACGGCCGCTTGGGCGACAAGGAGGAGCGGATCGAGGCCGAGATCGCCGCTCTGGAGGCCCGGGCCGCCGCCCTGCTCGCAGACGCCGAGGCCGCCGACACTGCCGAGGACCGGACCTTTGGCATCGACGGCAAGGACACCGATCTGCCTGCCGAGCTGGACCGCCGCGAGAAGCGCCTGGCCAGGCTGCAGGCCGCCCGCGCGCAGATCGAGGCCGACGCCGCCGACAAGGCCCGCCGCCACGCCGAGGACAAGGAACGCCGCCGCCAGGAGCGCGCTGGCACCAGCGACGAGCAGGCCGTCGCCGACGCCGGGCAGCAGGCTGCCGCAAAGGCCTGTCCCAAGCCCAAGGCGCAGGCCAACTTCACCGACCCCGACGCGCGGATCATGAAGAACAGCGACGGCGCCTACATCCAAGCCTACAACGCCCAGGCCGCCGTGGACGCCAAACACCAGGTCATCACCGCCGCCGACGTGACGACCAACCCCTCGGACGCGCTGAACTACACCACGATGCTCGACCAGTCCGCCCAGAACACCGGCGTCCACCCCAATCAGGCGCTGGTCGACGCCGGGTACTGCTCCGAGACCAACTTGCAGGCCGCGAAGGACCGCCAACTTGCCTGCGGGACCGACACGTTCCTGGCTACCGGACGCCTGTCCCACGACGACCAGGTACCGCCCGCACCGCGCGGACGGATACCGGCGAACGCCACGCTTAAGGAACGTATGGCCCGCAAGCTGCGGACCAAGTCGGGCAAGGCGGCCTACAGCCGCCGCAAGGCCATCGTCGAACCCGTCTTCGGCCAGATCATGACCTGCCACAACGGCCGCCAGCTCCTCCTGCGTGGCGAGGACGGGGCCCGCGGCGAGTGGCGACTGCTGGCCGCCTGCCACAACCTCCGCAAGATCTTCCGGCACGCCGGAACTGCCGGACTCGCCGCCCTCGCCAGCTGACCAGCCGGGCAGTCACGGCCCTACCAGGTCGCACATCCGACGGACAGAGCCTCACAGGCGCCAGCGGGGCGACCGCGACCGATCCCATCGATCACGATCAGCAGGCCACTTGCTCGTTACCGACCCACGCTCCTGGTCCACTGTCCGGCTGCACTCCGCCCCCAAAGCTCTGTCGCCACCTTGCAGCTCGCTCCCCGGCAGACGCTGCCCTGGCATCGCGCGGTTCCCTGGCGTCGCCGCTCGATAGCCCCTACTACGGAAGGCTACTGTCGGAAGCCCCACGGGTCGGCCGCGACGGCGTCCAGCACGTCCCACACCATCTCTTCCGCGTGCTCGAGCAGTTCGGCGAGCACCTTCGCAGCCTGCGGGGAGAACCGGACCGCGTGCGGCTGACCAGTCACCGGCGCCTGCTCCGGATCTCCTCCAGGTCCACGAACCCGGCTTCGTCACAGCCGGAGGCGAGGAACGCATCGACCGCCGGGGCGGAAGCAACGCGGGCCTGCCAGGCCTGGACGACCTCGTACAGCGCGGCGAGGGAGAACGTACGGCGCGACTCCTTCAGGGCCCGTGTCCACTCTTTCTCGCAGGCCGGCACCCACTGCGCCGCGAGGCGGTCGTCGCGCAGCTGCGCGAGCAGTTCGGCCGGAGCTCCCGGGGCTGGTGCGTACGGCGTGACGGGTGCGTGGTCGGGCTGGTCCTCCCGGCTGGTCCTCCCGGCGGGTTGTACCGCCACGGTACGCGCGACGAAAGGCAGCGGAAGCGGGCATGTCCGCCGCGCCATGTGATCGGCGTGCTCCGCCATCTCGCGCAGTTCGGCGGGCGTCTTCCCGGTTGCTTCCTGCCGGGCGTTGGCGGTGATGATCCGCATGGTGCCGGGGGCGGTGTAGGTGCGGGTACCGTCCGGTTGAGTGTGCAGCTTCGCCTCGTGCGCCGCGAGCTCGCCGGTGCGCTCGGCGAAGATCTCGCGCAGGTGGTCTTGGGCGAGGAGATACATGTCCCGTAGCACCGGGCGGGAGCCGACCGGCTCACCGGCGGCCGCGCGCGCTTCGACCTCGGTGTAGTCCTCCCACAGTTCGCGCCGGGACAGTTCGCCGATGCTGCTGGCGGCCGGGTGCATCCACCGGCCATCGATGGCGTTGCGGAACCCGTCATAGGGCTCCAGCGAGCCGCCGGCCACGTGGCCGAGTGGACGTCCGGCGTAGTCGACGATGGTGGCCGCGATCTCCTCGGCGCGCTTGCGGGCGCAGGCTTGGTCGTAGCCGGCCAGGAACTCCGCCCGCCAGTGCGCCCGCCAGTACGTCAGCTGCACCCCGTCGGGCAGCGGCCCCCGCTCGGCGTCGAGTTCGGCGACCCACCGGCGCATGTCGTCCTCGGTCAGCCCCCGCCCCTCGCTGACCATCCGTGCGGAACGGGCCGGCGTCGCACAGTAGTCGGCGACATGCGACTGCTCCCAGTCGCCGTACTGCACCCCGCGGGTGTTGATGTGCGCGAACACCTCGCGCGGGTAGTCCGCGCCAAGGCGCTGGCGCTCGGCCTCTTCCGGTTCGGCCGGGTCGATCGGTGCGACTTCACGGCGGCGCTCCCCCAGAGGGACCGGGGAGCCGATCTCCCACGACATGTGCAATCCCTTGTCGCCGCGGTGGACCGGGTTGCGCAGGTACAGCGACAACCGGTACCAGGTATCGTCGGCGTCCAGGGCCGCCGCCCTGGACTCGATCACCGCGTGCCAGATGCGGATCTCCCGGCCCGCCCGCATCCGCTCCCACCACTGGACCTCCTGCCACTCGTGGCGGGCACGGCTGGCGTCCCAGCTCCCATCGTCCGCCGTGAAGCCGTCGGCGCGCTTCTTGGCGTCGGCGACGCCAAGCGCGTTGAGGTCGGCCGGTGACAATGCGGCGGTTTCGCGGCGCAGCGCGGCGGTGAACTTCCCGCCCTGGCGGCGGGCTTTCTGGGCCGCGGTGGTCTGCTTCTCCGGCGACCTACGCACTCCAGACGCGGCGGCATCCGCCCGGAACCGCTTGCCCCGGCCGTCCGCGTCCCAGACCGCTCGACCTCGACCGGCTTGACCCCGAACAGCCCTCCAGATCACGTATACCGAGATTGTCCCGCGCGAATGATCAAGATCCGCACCCGGTGCGCGGGCTACGCCAGCATGGCCGTGAAGCGCCGCGCGAAGAGGTAGGCGTCGCCGGGCCAGCGGGCGGAGACATAGTTGCCGTCCTGGACAGCGAAGGCGGGGGTGTCGTCGGAGGCCGTACCGCGCCGGCGCAGCTCGACCGGCCCGCGCTCGAAGTGCGCGGGGTCGTCGAGCGCAGCGACCACCTCGTCCTGGACGTACGCCGGATACGTCCGGTAGTAGCGGCCGCGCCGCCATGCGGTGAGGTAATAGCCGCTGCGTTCCATGTACTTGGGCAGGCAGGTGGTGCGCCGGCCGGCGATGACGCTGCGGCCGGTCTCCGGGGCGATGGTGCGGGCGAGTACGAGGACGCCGTGGCAGATGGCGCCCACCGGCCGGCCCGTCGCCCAGAAGCGGGCGACCTTCTCCTGCAGGGCGCGGGAGCCGAGGTACTGCCGCATACCAGGCGCGTGCCCGCCGGGCAGCAGCAGCCCGTCGTACTCCTCCGGTTCCACGGCGTTCCAGGCGAGCGGAGCCCGGAAGGCGGCCTCGCCGGTGAGTTCGCGGTAGAACTCCTTCGGCTCCGGCTCCGCGCCGAGTTGCCCGAAAAGCACACCGGTGAGCAGCAGCGGGTCGGCCTTCGGCGACCGGCCGCCGCGCTCGGTTGCGAACACCACGTCGTGCCCGGCGTCACGCAGCAACCGCCAGGGGACGGCGACCTCGGTGACGTCGAAGTCCCGGTCGGGCAGCGGGAGGAGGATGCGCATGCCTGATCCCTACCACACCGGGGTACCGGCGAGGGCTCTCAGCCCAACCGGAACGTGAGCTACGGTCAGCCGGCCGGGTCCGCTGCGCGCACCAGCGCTCGACTGACAGGCCCGGCCGACAACCCTCGGCGTCGATTCCCACCTGAGGACGACACCTCCGACCATCCTGCCGCCCGCGCGGCCATGGCTAGCTCCAGCTTCAGCAGGTGATGCTCTGGTGACTCATTCGCGAGCTCGCAGTCCAACGGCCGAACCCGGTGGTAGAAGTGCCGGACACCGTGCTGGGAGGCCCGTGCGAAGACCCGACCGCCGCATTCGGGCACGCCAACTGCAGCCCCTCCACCCGATGGACCCCCGTCCAGGCGCGGCCACATCCGAGATCGTCCAGCGACGCGTCCAGCCGACCCCAGGCCGGGTGCACGGCGGTGTAGCCCATCAGCCCCTCCTCGCGCGTCTACGGCCCAGCGTCCCCTCGCTAGGACGGTCCCACGCTCTGGTTCCAGAATTAGGTGGGAACCGAGCACCGTCCCCGCCCTCAGCCAGGACCTCCGTACCCGGCAACGGGACGGATAGCGCGCAGCTCATGCCCCGTTGCCACCTCAGCGGCCGGCCGCCATCAGAGCCTGTGTCTGAACCTGGGCCGGATCAGCGGCACTCCGCGCAGACGTCCCCCGGACCGCCCTGCCGCCGTACCGTCTCCACCGCCGCCTCGGCGAAGGCGCGGATGCGGCCCGTGTCCGCCGCGGCCCGCCACACCAGGCCGTACTCCAGCGGGGGAGCGTCGTCGAAAGGGACGTACGCGATATTCGGCCGGGCGTAGTACCTGACCTCGTGCGCGGCGGCCGGATGCACCCCTCGCCCCGCCCCGACCAGGGCGAGGAGCTCCTGCCGGGTCGCCGCCCGCTCACCGCGCTCGACGGAACGGCCCGCCGGAGTCGTGCGCGGCAGGAGATGGTCGAGCCAGTAGTCCGGTACGGGCCCCGAGAGGCCGAGCACCTTGTCCCCGGCGAGGTCGTCGACTCGGACGGAGGGCCTCTTCGCGAAGGGGTGTCGGGTGGAGACGGCCAGCACGCGGGTGTCGGAGATCAGTACGGGGCCGGTGGCCAGATCGGGTTCGGCGACGGGGAACTGGGCGAGCAGCAGGTCGAGTTCGCCCGAGCGCAGCAGGCCGAAGGGGTCGGAGAGCGGGGTCTCGTGCAACAGGATCTCACCGGCCGCCGGGTGCCTCTCGCGGTACGCGGAGGCGGCGAACAGCACGAGCTCACCGGCGAGCGGACTGCTGAACCCGACGCGCAGCGGCTCGGCCAGACCGCGTCCCGCGGCGACCGCCCGCTCGACGCCGTCCCTGATCAGCTCGTAGCCGGGACGTATGTCGTCCGCGAGGCGGCGCCCGATCGATGTCAACTCCACGCGCCTGCTGGTCCGTTCGAAGAGCGCCGCGCCTATTCGCCGCTCCAGCTGCTTGATGGTCTGGCTGACCCGGGCCTGCGACACGTGCAGGCGCCGCGCGGTGCGGCCGAAGTGCAGCTCCTCGGTGAGGGCCAGGAAGATCTCGACGTCTCGGCGTTCCATAACCATCAGGTTATCGATCGTTGCGCGACCGGCTGTTGTTCGGGGTCCGCCGGACGATCAAGGTTGAGGACATGAACACCGACACGAACACCCGCACGAACTCCCGCACGAACACCGCCGCCAAGCCCCTCGCCGTCATCACCGGAGCCAGCTCGGGCATCGGCGCCGCCACCGCCCGTGCCCTCTCCGCACTCGGCCACCCCCTCCTGCTGCTGGCCCGCAGGGTGGAGCGGATCGAGGCGCTCGGCCTCCCCCACACCCTCGCCAGGTCCGTCGATGTCACCGACGCCGAGGCGGTGGCCGGGGCCGTCCGGGAGGCCGAGGCGCTGTACGGCCCCGCCGACCTGATCGTCAACAACGCGGGCGTGATGCTGCTGGGCGAGGTGGCCAGGCAGCCGGCCGACGAGTGGGAGCGGATGTTCGACGTCAATGTGCGGGGTCTGCTCCATGGGGTACGTGCGGTCCTGCCCGGCATGATCGAGCGTGGCCACGGCACGGTGATCAACGTCAGCTCGGTCGCGGGCCGCAGAACCTACGCCAACCACACGGTCTACAGCGGCAGCAAGTTCGCCGTGCACGGCATGTCCGAGAGCCTGCGCGAGGAGGTCGCGGGCCACGGGGTCCGCGTCGTCACCATCGCCCCGGGAGCCGTTGAGACGGAGCTGCTCTCGCACACCACCGACGAAGCGGTGAAGGCCGACTACCAGGCCTTCAAGGACTCCATCGAGGTGCTCGCCCCCGAAGACGTGGCTGCGGCGATCGGCTTCGCATACCAGCAGCCGCAGCGCGTCACCCTGCGCGAACTGGTCCTCGCGGCCACCGCTCAAGTGGCCTGAAGTTCGAGCGGGCGTTCCTGACCCTGCTCCGCAGTGACGACACAGTCGCCAGGGGGCTCTGAGCTACCCCGGGCCAGCGCCGGCTGCCGCGCGATAGTCGCGGGTGCTTTCGACTGCAACGCGCGGCCAGGATTCGGCAGTGCGCGCCCGGTCCGCGCCGTGCGAACGCAGCACATCGGCGAGGACGGCGACCGTGTCGTAGCCCTCGAAGGCGACGAAGGAGGGCGCTTCGGCCAGTCGCTCGCGGAGGGCCGTCTCGACTCGTGCACCGAGTGGGCTGAGGCGCTCCGGCAGGTAGCGCAAGAACGGGATCGCGGCGCTGTCGTCGCCCAGCAACGTCGCCCATTCGGCGAACTCCGGTTGCCCAGCCGGAGCACCAATCATGATCTCGGCGAGGCGCTGGTCGCGGCGGACAGACTCGACGATCGGCACTGCCGCCGCGCGGCATGGACGAGCGGGTGCCGGCCGAGGTCCTGCTTCGGCACCCGCGCCCTCGATCGCTTCCTCGACACCCGCTGGCCTTCACGGCCCTGACGTTTCGGCACCACGATCGCTCACCAGATCTCGGCGTCCATACCCGTGGTGGCGATCCGCAGCGCGCTGAACGCCACGTAGGGCCGGTCGTCGCCGCTGATCCCACCGTAGGACGGCATTGGCACCGCCGGGAGCAGGTCGAGCACCGCACTGAGATGGCGGCACTCCGCCGCCCGCCGGATCAGGTCGGCGGTCGGCCCCTGGCGCGTGGCCGGCGGCATGTGCGTGATCTCCTCGTAGGCTCGGCCGAGCCGCTGGACGTCGTCGTCACCGGGCCGGTCAGGGCGACCACCCGCGGCGTTCCGTTCGCCGACGGGAAGGTCGTCCTCGACCCAGAGGTTCTCGCGGTCGGCCCACTCCCGCAGCAGCCGCGGCTGGCCGTGTTCGGCGAGGAGCCTCGCCACGGAGTCCGAATGGAACCAGCCGTTGGCGGAACGCAGAATCGCCTCGGCGAGATCGGCCCTGCCTTGGCGTAGCACGTAGCCGAGGAAGGGAACACCAGCGCGGTCACCGGGGTCGCCGGTGCCCTCGTCCAGCAGCGCCCGCGCCTCCGCATCGCGCCCGCACTCCATCTGCGCCCAGACCACCGGAAGCCGGTGCTCCCACGCACCGCCCTCCGCGCGGATCGCCGCTCGTGCCCGGTCGAACCACAGGTCAGCGCGCTCCTGTTCGCCCAGCGCCGCACAGGCGCCGCCGACGGCGCCCAGTGCGCGCGCCCGCGAGCCCCGCATCATCGCGTCCCACAGGGTCTCCTGCCCGAGGGATTCGCAGGCCGCCTCGTGATCGGAAAACAGCGAGCGGGCGGCGTCCGGCAACCCCGCCCCTGCCAGGATCATGGCGGTCTCGGCAGCCAGGTACGCCCTGCGGTCCTCCGGGCACACCTCGATCAGCCGTCTGGCTCCGTCCGGCTCGCCGCGCCGGGCTCGGATCAGGGCCGCTTCGTGGAGCGCCTTGCCGGGCCATGGGTTCTGGTCGTCGCATTCCACGACCGCTTCGAGGAATGCCTGGAACAGGTCGTCCACGGTGGCGGTGTTCGGAGGCGGCCACGCCTGTGGGCCGTGTGCCGGCATGGTTCGGCCGCGGAACGCCTCCAGGTACTCCCGCAGCGGTTCGGGCACCCGCTCGGCGGCGGCGGACGCGTCCGGAACGATGTCCAATCCGCCCCAGTGGACCGGCCAGGCGAAGCGCCGGTCGACGGCCCAGGCGAGCGTGGCGCCCAAATCGTCCTCCCGGTCCGGGGGAGCGATCACCACGCCGATCGGGAACGCGACCGCCCAGGTCTCCTCGTCCAGCGCGAACGTGGGGTTGGGCTCCCGGTTCATGTCCTCGCCGAAGTCCTCGCCCTCGAGCACGAGGGGGCGCGGCGCCGACGGCTGCCGCAGCAGCGTGAAGTCACCGATCACCTCGCCGGAGTCGGCGCGCAGGAAACGCAGAACCTTCTGCCCCAGCGCCACGAGCACGCCGTCGGCCCCCCACAGCACGCCTGCCACCCCCTCGGGCGCGTCGAAGGCGTGGAGCCGCTCACCCAGCTCGTCGCCCAGCGACCAGATCTCGATCCGGTCCTCGACGGTGAGGCACGCGGCGCGGGCGCCGTCCGGCTCCCACGCCCATGTCCGGGCATCCAGATAAGGGTCCGGTTGCCGCACGGCCACGTCGAGGTCGTAGCGATGCTCTCCGGTCGGGTCCACGATCCCGACGCGCGGGGCGTCGGCGTCCCGGCTCGCGGGGACGACGACGGCGAGCCGCGGGCCCCACGCCATGAAGAGCGACAGATACGACTCATCGCAGTATCCGGGTATCTCGGCCACCGGCCTGCCGGTCAGCGCGTCCGCGATGACCAGTGAGCCGTCCCGGTGATAGGCGAGCAGACGCTCGTCCCGGCTCCACTCGGCGGACGGCCACCGGCTCATCCAGTCGGCCTCGGCAAGCCAGGAGACCCGCCCCGACGCGACGTCGATCGAGCAGACCCGCCCGTCGTGCAGGTTCCCGTACACCCGCGTCCCGTTCCGGGACCAGACCGGGTGGAGGAGGAAGAAACCCTCGTCTTCCTCCTCGTCTTC
This sequence comes from Streptomyces sp. NPDC048483, assembly GCF_040651455.1. Classification (NCBI taxonomy): domain Bacteria; kingdom Bacillati; phylum Actinomycetota; class Actinomycetes; order Kitasatosporales; family Streptomycetaceae; genus Streptomyces; species Streptomyces sp. NPDC048483. The sequence continues at coordinate 963 of NZ_JBEZJZ010000161.1, read as the reverse complement.
CTCCTCGTCGTCCTCGTCGTGTTCGGCCTCCTCGTCGTACTCTTCTTTGTCCGGCACCGGCAGTGGCCCGATCACTCCACCGGGAAGCTCCACGATCGAGGCACCGACGTCGGAACTCTCGTCGAAGACGTACGCCCGCTCACCGCCGGGCGCGAACGCGAACGGGTCGGGGCGGCCCGAGTAGGTGAGCCGGACGGTCGCCATCGGCTCGTGGTCGTCACCGAACGGATCCCACACGCCCACGTTGCTGGCCATGTAGACCACGGCCAGCCGCGTTTCGTCGGCCGACCACTCCAACACCTCGTCGTACCCGGGCCAGCCGATCCCGCCCACGATCCCATCGATGACGTTGACGCACCGCCCGGTGGAGACCTCCCAGATCTGCAGGGTCGCGCCGGCCTCGTAGTCGTCGCCGCCGAAGTCGCCGACCGCAAGGTACCGGCCGGACGGGCTGAGCGCCTGCGCGGTGATCTCGACCCGGTGCACGTCGGGGTGGCGCAGCAGCGCGCGCTTTCTGACGTGGCCGGTCGTGATCCGGTGTGCCTCGGTGACGCCGTGGACGCGTTCCAGCTCGGCGAGCGCCTCGCGCAGCGGCGGCAGGTCCCGCTGGGGTTCGAACGCGTTCCAGTCCGCCGCGCGCAACGCCCGCGCGAATGTCTCCGGCCCGGCCCCGGGCCTCGGGAAGTCGATCTCCATGACCAGCGATCGTAGGGGACGTCACCGACAACCGTGCGTGCCGTCTATTGGTACTGCAACGGTGTTTGCCGTGATGGTTGGCCAGGCTGGTCGTTGGTCTGATCATGGGTGGGGACCTTGCTGATGTCAGGGTGTGGGCCGGTGAACTGGACGCTGTGCACGAGCGGTTCGGGCATCGGTTTTCCAGGACGGAGCCGCGGGAGTCGGCGCTTGCCTATATGCGGGGACTGATTGCTCCGCTGGAGCGGAAGAACGGCTGGACACTGG
>NZ_JBEZJZ010000160.1:0-14714 GCF_040651455.1 Streptomyces sp. NPDC048483 | reverse complement strand
CTCTCGCGCAGATGACGCGTCAACGCCCGCGTATCGACGCCACTGATCCCCACCACACCCTGCGCCACCAGCTCCTCGTCCAGGGAACGCACCGCGCGCCAGTTGGACGGGACACGGGCAGGGTCACGGACCACATATCCGGAAACCCAGATCCGCTGCGACTCGGGGTCCTCGTCGTTCACACCCGTGTTGCCGATGTGCGGGGCGGTCATCACCACGACCTGACGGTGGTACGAGGGATCGGTCAGCGTCTCCTGATAACCGGTCATGCCGGTGGAGAACACCGCTTCGCCGAAGGTCTCCCCCACGGCCCCATAGGCACGGCCGCGGAAGGTGCGGCCGTCCTCCAGGACGAGTACGGCGGGGATCTTGGCGGTCCCCCTGGTGGAGGTCGTCATCGTGCGCCTTCCGTTTCGGTGTGCTCGGTGGTGCTGGTGGTGTTGGCGAGTGTGGTGAGGGCCTCGACCCAGGCCGCGTGCTCGTCCGCCCGGTCGGCGCGGAACCCGGAATCGATCTCCCTGTCCCCGTGCTTCCAGGTGACGATCAGCAGGCCGCCCTCGGTGAGGACCTTGCCCGCGATGCCCTTGTCGAGGCGGGCGCCGCGAAGGGCGGCGGCGGGCACGAAGAAGTCCTGCGCGCCGGGCCGTACGACGTCCAGTCCCTGATCGGTCAGGGTCAGTTCGGCGCGGCTACGGGTGCCCAGGCCGCGGGCGACGATCCGGTCGAGCCACTGCCCGGCAGTGGTGGAGCCGTGGTAGCGGCCGGTCAGCGTAAGCGTGGGCTCGCCCGGATCGTCCGGCGTGGTGGGCAGTTCGGGCAGATCGCCCTGGAGCGTGCCGCGCCACTTCCAGCCCTGGCGCATCAGCCAGTAGAGGAAGATCACGAAGACCAGCAGGCCGACGACCCAGCCGATCCGGGCGGCCCAGTCGGTGACCGGCGCGGACTTCTGCGCCTCGGCCAGATGGATGAGTGGAGGAGTCACGCCAGCTTCCCGTCGACGACCGTTGCGCGGCCCCGCAGGAAGGTGTGGGTGACGCGTCCCGGCAGCTCACGGCCCTCGTAGGGGGTGTTGCGGCTGCGGGAGGCGAAGCTCGCGGGGTCCACCTCTCCACGGTAAGCGGAATCGACCAGGGTGAGGTTGGCGGGCTCACCAGCCGAGATGGGGCGGCCGTGGCCCTCCAGGCGACCGATGTGCGCGGGGCGGAAGGACATCCGGTCGGCGACGCCGGCCCAGTCCAGCAGCCCGTTGTCGACCATCGTGTGCTGGACGACGGAGAGCGCGGTCTCCAGGCCGACCATGCCCATGGCGGCGGCGCCCCACTCGCAGTCCTTGTCCTCGTGCGGGTGCGGGGCGTGGTCGGTGGCGACGCAGTCGATGGTGCCGTCGGCCAGCGCCTCGCGCAGCGCCAGGACGTCGGCCTCGGTGCGCAGCGGCGGGTTCACCTTGTAGACGGGGTTGTAGGACCGTACGAGCTCATCGGTCAGCAGGAGGTGGTGCGGGGTGACCTCGGCGGTGACGTTCCAGCCCTTGGACTTGGCCCAGCGGACGATCTCGACCGAGCCCGCCGTCGACAGGTGGCAGATGTGCACCCGGGAGCCGACGTGTGCGGCGAGCAGCACATCGCGGGCGATGATCGACTCCTCGGCGACCGCGGGCCAGCCGCCCAGGCCCAGCTCGGCGGAGACGATGCCCTCGTTCATCTGGGCGCCCTCGGTCAGGCGCGGCTCCTGGGCGTGCTGGGCGACGACGCCGTCGAAGGCCTTCACGTACTCCAGGGCGCGCCGCATGATCACCGCGTCGTCCACACACTTGCCGTCGTCGGAGAACACCCGCACACCGGCCGCGGAGTCGTGCATCGCGCCCAGCTCGGCGAGCTTCTTGCCCTCCAGGCCAACCGTTACTGCACCGATCGGCTGGACATCGCAGTAGCCGGACTCCTTGCCCAGCCGCCAGACCTGCTCGACGACACCCGCGGTGTCGGCGACGGGGAAGGTGTTGGCCATGGCGTGGACGGCGGTGAAGCCGCCGACCGCGGCCGCCTTGGTGCCGGTCAGCACGGTCTCGGAGTCCTCACGGCCCGGCTCGCGCAGATGGGTGTGCAGGTCGACCAGGCCCGGCAGGAGGATCTTGCCGTCGGCCTCGATGACGGTCGCGCCCTCGGCGGACAGGCCCGTGCCGACGGCCTCGATCGTCTCGCCGTCGATCAGCACATCCTGCGGCTCGCCGCCGAGGACCTGTGCGCCACGAATAAGGATCTTGCTCATGGTTACTTGGTCTCCTCGGTGCGAGTGCTGGTGCTGGTGCCGTTTCCGGCGGTGATGGCGGGCTCGTTGCCGCCCAGAAGCAGATAGAGGACCGCCATACGGATGCTGACACCGTTGGCGACCTGTTCGACGGCGGTGCAGCGCGGCGAGTCGGCGACCTCGGCGGTGATCTCCATGCCGCGGTTCATCGGGCCGGGGTGCATCACGATGGCGTGCTGGGGCATCCGGGACATCCGGTCGCCGTTGAGGCCGTAGCGCCGCGCGTACTCGCGCTCGGTCGGGAAGAAGGCCGCGTTCATCCGCTCGCGCTGGACCCGCAGCATCATCACCGCGTCGGACTTGGCGAGCACCGCGTCGAGGTCGTACGAGACCTCGCACGGCCACTTCTCCACACCGATCGGCACCAGGGTCGGCGGCGCCACCAGGGTGACCTCGGCGCCGAGGGTGGTCAGCAGATGGACGTTGGAGCGGGCGACACGGCTGTGCAGGATGTCGCCGACGATGGTGATCCGGCGGCCGGCGAGGTCCTGGCCCAGGCCCTCGCCGACGCCGACGAGGCGGCGGCGCATCGTGAAGGCGTCGAGGAGCGCCTGGGTGGGGTGCTCGTGGGTGCCGTCGCCGGCGTTGACCACCGAGCCGCCGATCCAGCCGGAGGTCGCCAGGCGGTGCGGGGCGCCGGAGTCGTGGTGCCGGATGACGACGGCGTCCGCGCCCATCGCCTCCAGGGTCAGCGCGGTGTCCTTGAGCGACTCGCCCTTGGAGACCGAGGAGCCCTTGGCGGAGAAGTTGATGACGTCGGCGGAGAGCCGCTTCGCCGCGGCCTCGAAGGAGATCCGCGTACGGGTCGAGTCCTCGAAGAAGAGGTTGACGACGGTACGGCCGCGCAGGGTGGGCAGCTTCTTGATCGGCCGGTCGGCGACCCGGGCCATCTCCTCGGCGGTGTCGAGGATCAGGACGGCATCGTCGCGCGTGAGGTCGGCGGCCGAGATGAGGTGGCGCTTCATCCGGTGTTCTCCGTGGGTAAAGGAGGTTGTACGGGAATGTCCGTTGAGCGGGCATGCGTACGGGCCCGGGATCACCGGGACCGTGCCCGGTGCCTAGCGCTCGCCGGCCGGGGCGGTCCCGCGCAGGCCGAGCAGTACGGCGTCGCGGCCGTCCTCCTCGGTGAGCTGGACCTTTACCGTCTCCCGCAGCGACGTGGGGAGGTTCTTGCCGACGTAATCGGCGCGGATCGGAAGTTCACGGTGGCCGCGGTCGACCAGGACCGCGAGCTGCACGGCGCGCGGCCGCCCGATGTCGCCCAGCGCGTCCAGCGCGGCGCGGATCGTGCGTCCGGAGAAGAGGACGTCGTCGACGAGCAGGACGAGGCGGCCCTCGATGCCGTCGGTGGGGATCTCCGTGCGGGCCAGCGTCCGGGCGGGGCCCAGGCGCAGGTCATCGCGGTACATCGTGATGTCGAGCGAGCCGACCGGGACGGCGGCGCCGGTGATCTCCTCGAGCTTGGCGGCCAGCCGCCGGGCGAGGAAAACGCCGCGGGTCGGGATTCCCAGCAGCACCACATCGTCCGCGCCCTTGGCGCGCTCGACGATTTCGTGGGCGATACGGGTGAGCATCCGCGCGATGTCCGGGGCTTCGAGCACCGGGCGCGCAGGGAGCTGATCGCGTACGTCTGCACGTACGTCGGAACTGCTTGCGTCCATACGAAACGGACCCCCTTCTCCGCCTCACGGGACGGACTTTAAAGGACGTCGAAATTACGTGCCCCAGGCTATCAGGGAGCCCGCTAGAACCCGCGCGCACCCCTGACGGGCGATGGTCTGGCCCATTCGGCTTGACGAAGTCAGATTACGCTGCGTAACCTCACAGTGAGTTACCAACCACGCGGCGGAGCCGCATGTCGATACAGCCGTCTGGGGAGCTTTATGTCCAGCGAATACGCTAAACAGCTCGGGGCCAAGCTCCGTGCCATCCGTACCCAGCAGGGCCTCTCGCTCCACGGTGTCGAGGAGAAGTCCCAGGGCCGCTGGAAGGCCGTAGTGGTGGGCTCGTACGAGCGCGGCGACCGTGCCGTCACCGTACAGCGCCTTGCCGAGCTCGCGGACTTCTACGGCGTGCCGGTGCAGGAGCTCCTGCCGGGCACGACACCGGGCGGCGCGGCCGAGCCGCCGCCGAAGCTTGTCCTGGACCTGGAGCGCCTCGCCCATGTCCCGCAGGAGAAGGCCGGACCGCTGCAGCGCTACGCCGCCACGATCCAGAGCCAGCGCGGTGACTACAACGGCAAGGTCCTCTCGATCCGTCAGGACGACCTGCGCACGCTTGCGGTGATCTACGACCAGTCGCCCTCGGTGCTCACCGAGCAGCTGATCAGCTGGGGCGTGCTGGATGCCGACGCGCGCCGCGCGGTGGCCCACGAAGAGATCTGACGCCGGCACCACCTGCAGAAACGTACCGCCGCTCCGGGATTCCCGGGGCGGCGGTTGCGTTATGTCCGACTGAAGCGGCTTATATCCCCGCACGGCGCATACGCGTGAGCCTCCGAGGCGGCACCACGGGGGCCAGGCGGCGATCTCCGGGCATACGAGAGGCCCGGAGCAATCTGCATCGCTCCGGGCCCTTTCGTGTGCTCAGCGGTCCGTCTGGCGCGTCGCGCTAGTGCGCCTCGCGCCGCAGGCTCGGCTTCAGCTCCTTGAAGCGGCCGAGGAGGCCATTGACGAAGGCCGGGGAGTCATCCGTGGAAAACTCCCTGGCGAGCTGTACCGCTTCGTCGATCGCCACCGCGTCCGGGGTGTCGTCCACCCAGATCAGCTCGTAGGCGCCCAGCCGGATGATGCTGCGGTCGGCGGCCGGCATCCGGTCCAGGTCCCAGTCGACGGAGTAGGTGGAGATCAGCTCGTCGATGCGGCCGGTGTGCTCCGCGTACCCCTCGACCAGCTCCAGGGTGTATTCGTTCACCGGCGGCTGGCGGGGGTCGGTCCGGGCGTGCCGCATCCAGTCCGCCAGCACGGACTGCACGTCGGCGCCGCGCTGATCGGCCTCGAAGAGGATCTGGAAGGCGCGCTTACGGGCCTTGGTACGGGCAGCCACGGTTAGCTGTTCACCCGGCCGAGGTAGTCGCCCGAGCGGGTGTCGACCTTGATCTTCTCGCCGCTCGTGATGAAGAGCGGCACCTGGATCTGGTAACCGGTCTCCAGGGTGGCGGGCTTGGAGCCGCCGGTGGAGCGGTCGCCCTGCACGCCGGGCTCGGTCTCCTGGATCGTCAGCTCGACGGCGGCCGGCAGCTCGACGAAGAGGACCTCGCCCTCGTGCTGCGCGACGGTGGCCTCGAAACCCTCGAGGAGGAAGTTGGCGGCGTCGCCGACGGCCTTGCGGTCGACCATCAGCTGGTCGTAGGTGTCCATGTCCATGAAGACGAAGTACTCGCCGTCCATGTACGAGAACTGCATCGTGCGCTTGTCAACGGTGGCCGTCTCGACCTTGACGCCGGCGTTGAAGGTCTTGTCGACGACCTTCCCGGACAGCACGTTCTTGAGCTTGGTGCGGACGAAGGCCGGGCCCTTGCCGGGCTTGACGTGCTGGAACTCGACGACGGACCAGAGCTGGCCGCCTTCGAGCTTGAGCACCATGCCGTTCTTGAGGTCGTTCGTGGATGCCACGGTTGCGGAATCTCCTGGACTGCAGGTGGTGGGACCACGAAGCCGTACACCGAGCCGCTGCGGCTCAGAGTGCGAGCAGCTCCTTGGTCGTGATCGTGAGTAGCTCGGGCCCGCCGTCCGCCTCGGGGCGGACGACGAGTGTGTCGTCGATCCGGACACCCCCGCGGCCGGGGAGGTGAACCCCCGGTTCGACGGTGACCGGCACGCAAGCGTCCAGTTTACCCATGGCGGCAGGCGACAGCTGAGGGTCCTCGTCGATTTCGAGTCCCACACCGTGCCCGGTCAACGGCCCGAGCCGCTCGCCGTGGCCCGCGGCGACCAGGACATGGCGGGTCACCCGGTCCACCTCGCGGCATTCCACCCCTGGTGCCAGCGCCTCCCGGCCGGCCCGCTGGGCGGCGAAAACGAGGTCGTAGAGGTCGATCTGCCAGTCGGCGGGCGTGGTGCCGATGACGAAGGTCCGGCCGATCTCGCAGCGGTAACCGCGGTAATTGGCACCCAGGTTCACGGTCAGGAAGTCGCCCTCCTCCACCCGCCGGTCGGTGGGCAGATGCCCGGGGCGGCCGGAGTTCTGGCCGGTCGCGACGGAGGTGGGAAAGGCCGGGCCGTCGGCGCCGTGGTCGACGAGGCGGCGCTCCAGTTCCAGGGCCAGGTGCCGTTCGGTGCGCCCGACCAGGATCGATTCGAGGAGTTCGCCGAGCGCCTGGTCGGTGATCTCCGCGGCGATCCGCAGGCAGGCGATCTCGTCGTCGTCCTTGACCAGCCGCAGGGCCTCGACCGCGCAGCCCAGGTCCGCGAGCCGCATCCGGGGCGCGACCTGGGCGAGCGCCCTGTGGCGGGCGACGGTCAGGTGGTGCTCCTCGACGGCCAGCGTGTCGGCGCCGGCCTTCGCGGCCAGGTCGGCGCCCGCCACGACGGGGTCGCCGCCACGGGTGGGCAGCACGGAGACCCGTACGTCCTCGGCGGGGCGCCCCTCGGACGGGTCGCCGCTCAGCGGCATTCCGCAGACCAGCATGTCGTCGGCCGGGCCCAGCAGCAGGGCGGCGCCGGATGGGGCGCAGCCGGTGAGGTAGCGGACGTTGGCGGGGCGTGAGATCAGCGCGGCGGTGCTTCCGGTCGCGGCGCAGCGGTCGCGCAGCCGCGTGCGTCGAACCGCGTGTACCGCCAGCATCTGGGACATATCCCGAGAGTACGACCGGTCCGCGGGGGCGGCCGGTCGAGCGCGGCCGCCCGGGGGACGGGCCGGGTGCGGCGGGCTACCAGCTGGGCGGACTGGCGATGCTGCGGGCGACGACATCGTCCAGCACCCGCACGGTCGTGGCGACGTCGTGCTGGGAGTTGTCGATGATCGGCAGCCCGGAGCCGTACCAGCCGGCCATCCGGCCGTGGATCCGGGCGACCTCTTCGTCGGAGAGCCGGCGGTTGCCGCTGCGCCGGGCGTTGCGCTCCAGGACGATCTCCAGGCCGGGCAGCAGCACGATCGGCAGCAGGCCGGGGCCCACATGCCGCTTCCAGCCGCCGAGGCCGACGACCGGGCGGTCGGGGAAGACGGCGTCGTCGAGGATGCAGGAGATGCCGTTGGCGAGGAAGTTACGGGCCGCGAAGCCGCAGGTGCGGCGGGCGAGGCGGTACTGGGCCTCGGAGTTGTCGTTCCAGCCCTTCTGCGGGTCGGCGAAGCCGGACCGGACCCATTCGCGGACGTCGTCGAGGCTGATGTGCGCGGTCGGCACCCGCCGGGAGTCGGCCCAGTGGCGGGCGACGCTGGTCTTGCCGGCGCCGGCCGGGCCGATCAGCAGCACCGCGACGGTGGCGTGCGCGGAGTCCTGGGCAGCGGTGCCGGCGGGCGGATCGGGCAGCGCCACCGGGGCACCCGGCGGCAGCCGGAGGTGGCCGGTGATGTCCGTGCTGTGCGGGGTGGGCGCCTCCTGGTACGGCGCGGGCCCGCTCCAGCCGGGGCCCTGGGCTGGCGGGGCGGCGGGCGGAGGCGGCGGCGGTGAGGGGGCCGGCGGTGAGGGGGGCGGTACGGGCTGCCCCTGGTTGGGGGTCCAGTTCATGCCGGCCCCCATGTCTGATCCCGGCCGGCGGGGCGGTGGCAGCGGAGCCCCCACTGCGTACTGCATCCGGTGGCTCTCCGTCTCGTGCGGTCGACGTGTGCGGTGCCGGGCCGTACGGCCCGGTGCTCGTGCGGTAACCCAGCGGCCCGGGCGGGCCGTTGTGCCCCACAGCCGTCGGCGTGGGTGGTGCTGCTGCGAACGGTACCCTCCCAACTGCCGCTGAGTGGAGGCGCTACCGTGCTCCGCCACCCCCGGCGCTCGCTACAGGAACGGCCGGGGGTGGCGGAGAGTGCCCGGAAGGGCGGGTCAGTCGCTCAGTTCCTCGGCCAGCGCACGCAGCGCGAGACGGTACGAGCCGATGCCGAAACCGGCGACCGTACCGCTGGCCACGGCCGCGATGACCGAATTGTGGCGGAATTCCTCGCGGGCGTACGGGTTCGAGATGTGCACCTCGATGAGCGGGGCGGTGCGCTGGGCGGCCGCGTCCCGCATGCCGTACGAATAGTGCGTGAAGGCACCGGGGTTGATGACGACCGGAAGTGAACCATCGGCGGCCTCGTGCAGCCAGCGGATCATCTCCCCCTCGTCGTTGGTCTCCCGGACCTCGACCTCGAAGCCCAGCTCCTTGCCGAGCGCGGTGCACTGCTCGACCAGGCCGGTGTAGGAGGTGGCGCCGTAGACGTCGGGCTCGCGGGAGCCGAGGCGGCCGAGGTTGGGGCCGTTGAGGACGAGGACGCGCGTGGCCATGCGGCTCACTCGGCAATCTCGGCGTGTGCCGCGAGCAGCATGGCCGGATCCGGACCCTCCAGGACGGTCGGCTTGGCGAGGCCGTCCAGGACGATGAAGCGCAGCCGGTCACCGCGGGACTTCTTGTCGACCTTCATGGTCTCCAGCAGCTTGGGCCACTGGTCGCCACGGTAGGTCAGCGGCAGCCCGACGGACTCCAGGACGGCGCGGTGCCGGTCGGCGGTGGCGTCGTCCAGGCGGCCCGCGATCCGGCCGAGCTCGGCGGCGAAGACCATGCCGACCGAAACGGCCGCGCCGTGCCGCCAGTTGTAGCGCTCGTTCTTCTCGATGGCGTGCGCCAGGGTGTGGCCGTAGTTGAGGATCTCCCGCAGACCGGACTCCTTGAGGTCCGCGGAGACCACCTCGGCCTTGACCCGGATCGCCCGCTCGATCAGCTCGGCGGTGTGGGCGCCGTCGGGGCGCCTGGCGGCCTCCGGGTCGGCCTCGATCAGGTCGAGGATCGCCGGGTCGGCGATGAAGCCGGCCTTGATGACCTCGGCCAGGCCGGAGACGTAGTCGTGCATCGGGAGGGAGTCCAGCGCGGCCAGGTCGCACAGGACACCGGCCGGTGGGTGGAAGGCGCCGACGAGGTTCTTGCCCTCGGCGGTGTTGATGCCGGTCTTGCCGCCGACCGCCGCGTCCACCATGCCCAGGACGGTGGTCGGTACGGCGATCCAGCGCACCCCGCGCAGCCAGGTGGCGGCCACGAAGCCGGCCAGGTCGGTGGTGGCGCCGCCGCCGACACCGACGATCACATCGGTGCGGGTGAAGCCGGTCTGACCGAGCGCCTTCCAGCAGTACGCGGCGACCTCGACGGTCTTGGACTCCTCGGCATTCGGCAGCTGGATGGCGATCGCCTCGTAGCCCTGGGACGCGAGGTCCTCGCGCAGCGCCTCACCGGTGGCGGCCAGCGCCTCGGGGTGCAGCACCGCGACCCGCTTCACGCCCTCGCCGATCAGACTCGGGAGCTCGCCGAGCAGCTGCCGCCCGACGAGCACCTCGTACGGGTCGGTGCCCGCCGTACCGCCCACCTGGATACGGGTGGCCTGCTCCGTCATGCCTGTTCCTCCCTGTCGGCGGCCTGCGGGGCGTCTCCCGCGGCCTGCCGTAGCTCCAAAGCGTCCAGGATCGCCTCGACGACGTCCTCGGGGGTGTGCTCCCCGGTGTCGATCACGGCGCGCGCGACCTCGGTGTACAGCGGGCGGCGGCGCTCCATCAGCTCGCGCCACTGCTTGCGCGGGTTGACGGCGAGCAGCGGGCGGGGCGCGTCGAGGCCCACCCGCTTGACGGCGTCGGCGAGTTGGATGTCCAGGAAGACGACCGGCAGGCCCGCCAGCAGCTTCCGGGTGCCGTCGTCCATGATCGCGCCGCCGCCGAGCGAGAGCACGCCCGGGTGGCCGTCGAGCGCGGCCCGTACGGCGGCCCGCTCCAGGTCACGGAAGTGCGGCTCACCCTCGTCGAGGAAGATGTCCGCGATCGGCTTGCCGGCCGTGGCGACGATGTCCGCGTCGGTGTCCCGGTAGCCCGCGCCGAGCCGCTCGGCCAGAAGTGCGCCCACCGTGGACTTGCCCGCGCCGGGCGGGCCGATGAGTACGACGGCCGGCGACGTCACTTGATCGCCAGGTTGTCGAGGTAGCTGCGGACGTTGCGGCGGGTCTCCGTGACGCTGTCGCCGCCGAACTTCTCCACCACGGCGTCGGCCAGGACCAGCGCGACCATCGCCTCGGCGACGATGCCCGCGGCCGGGACCGCGCAGACGTCCGAGCGCTGGTGGTGCGCCTGGGCAGCCTCGCCGGTGCTCACATCGACGGTCGCCAGCGCCCGCGGCACGGTCGCGATCGGCTTCATCGCGGCGCGGACCCGCAGGAGTTCGCCAGTGGTCAGCCCGCCCTCGGTGCCGCCGGAGCGGCCGGAGGTGCGCTTGATCCCCTCTTCGGTGGCGACGATCTCGTCGTGCGCCTTCGATCCCGGCACCCGCGCCAGGTCGAAGCCGTCGCCGACCTCGACGCCCTTGATGGCCTGGATGCCCATCAGGGCGGCGGCCAGCCGCGCGTCCAGCCGGCGGTCCCAGTGGACGTGCGAGCCGAGGCCCACCGGCACGCCGTACGCCAGCACCTCGACCACGCCGCCGAGGGTGTCGCCGTCCTTGTGGGCCTGGTCGATCTCGGCGACCATCGCCTTGCTCGCGTCCGCGTCCAGGCAGCGCACCGGGTCCGCGTCCAGCTTCTCGACGTCGGAGGGCTTGGGGTAGACGCCGTACGGGGCCTTCGCCGCGGCCAGCTCCACGACATGCGAGACGATCTCGATACCGGCCGTCTCCTTGAGGAAGGAGCGGGCCACCGCGCCCAGGGCGACCCGGGCGGCGGTCTCGCGGGCGGAGGCGCGCTCCAGGATCGGGCGGGCCTCGTCGAAGCCGTACTTCTGCATGCCGGCCAGGTCGGCGTGGCCGGGGCGGGGCCGGGTCAGCGGCGCGTTACGGGCCAGCTCGGCCAGGACCGCGGGGTCCACCGGGTCGGCCGCCATGACCTGCTCCCACTTGGGCCACTCGGTGTTGCCGACCATCACGGCCACCGGCGAGCCCAGCGACAGGCCGTGCCGCACGCCGCCCAGGAACGTGATCTCGTCCCGCTCGAACTTCATCCGGGCACCGCGGCCATAGCCGAGCCGGCGCCTCGCCAGCGCGTCCGCCACCAGATCGGTGGTGATCGGGACTCCGGCCGGAAGGCCCTCCAGCGTCGCCACGAGTGCGGGGCCGTGCGACTCCCCCGCCGTCAGCCAGCGCAACCTGCTCAACGGTGCTCCTCATGTACTGCTCATCCGCGTACGGTCTCCCCCCGATCCTCCCACGTCGCGGCGGGTCGGCGGTGCCCGGTCCAGGGTGCGGACCGGGGTGGCCCGTACGGCGGATCAGCGGGCCGCCAGCGCCGCCTCCCCTGCCCGGCGCATCGCGGCCAGCGGGGCGGGCGAGCGGCCCGTCATCTGCTCCACCTGGAGAACCGCCTGGTGGACCAGCAGGTCGAGCCCGCCGACCACCGCGCCGCGTCGGTCGGCCCAGGCGGTGGCCAGCGCCGTCGGCCAGGGCTCGTAGAGGACGTCGAAGAGCGTGCCGGGCCGGTCGGGCACGGCGGCGGCGAGCGCGTCGGTGGTGCCGGCCGGGGTGGTGGCGATGGTCAGCGGCGCCCCGAAGGCCTCGGCGGCGTCCTCCCAGGGGGCGGTGCGGACCACGACGCCCAGCCGCTCGCCCCAGCCGCGCATCTCGTCGGCGCGCGCGGCGCTGCGGACGTACGCGGTGACCTCGCCGGTGCAGATACGGGAGAGCGCGGCGAGGGCGGAGGAGGCGGTGGCGCCCGCGCCCAGGACGGATGCCCGCTCGACCCGCTCCACGCCGCGCTCGCGCAGCGCGGCGAGCATGCCGGGAATGTCGGTGTTGTCGCCGGTGCGGCGGCCGTCGGCGGTGAAGACGACGGTGTTCACCGCCTCGACGGACGCGGCGGTCTCACTCATCTCGTCGAGCAGCGGGATCACGGCGCGCTTGAGCGGCATGGTCAGGGAGAGGCCCCGCCACTCAGGACCAAGCTTCTCCAGAAATCCGGGCAATGCCGCCTCATCGACCTCGAAGCGGTCGTACGTCCAGTCGCTCAGGCCGAGAGCTGCGTACGCGGCGCGATGCAGATCCGGGGAGAGGGAGTGGGCAATCGGGGAGCCGAGTACGGCAGCTCGATATGTGGGGCTCATTGCTTGGCCTTCTTGTGTTCCCGTTCATAGATACGGCGATTGCGCTCATGCTCTTCGTTGGTCGCCGCGAAGAGCGTCTTCTCCGGATTGATGGAGACGAAGTAGTACCAGTTACCCTTGGCCGGGTTGATGGCCGACTTGAGCGCCACCTCGCCAGGGTTTCCTATCGGCCCCGGCGGCAGGCCCTTGAACTTGTAGGTGTTGTACGGGTCGTTGAACTTCCGCAGATCGTCGACGGATCCGGTGTCCAGCGTGCTTTCCGCCTTGGCGTAATTCACGGTCGAGTCGAAGTCGAGCAGGCCGTACGTCTCGGTGTTGTTCGGCTTGAGACGGTTGTAGACGACGCGCGCGACCTTTTCGAAGTCGTGCTTGTACTTGCCTTCGGCCTGCGTGAGGCTGGCGACGGTGAGCAGCTGCATCGGGGAATCCAGCTTGAGCTTGCGCGCGTTCGCCTCCAGCTCGTACTTCGCATACACCTGGTTGGCCCGCGCCACCATCTGCTTCAGGACCGCTGCCGGCTTCGCGTTGTCACCCACGCTGTACGTGGACGGGTAGAGGAAGCCCTCCAGCGGATCCTTGGCCTTGGAGGAACGACCGGCCCACGAGGGCAGCCCGAAGCTTTTGGCCTCGGTCCTGGCCGCATGCTTGGTCGTGCCGGCCTTGAGATGGAGCTTTTTGTCGATAAGCGCGTAGACCGCGCTGGAGCGCAGCCCTTCCTGGATGGTGAGACCGTTACGGCTCTTCGGGTCCAGCATCAATTCGAGGGCTGCTGCCGCCGACATCCGCTTGCGCAGCGAATACGTGCCGGGCTGCAGCACCGCCTTCTTCTCGTCGGCCGCCTCGGCGAAGGCGCCGGCGCTCTTGACCACACCCTTATTCGCGAGGACCTCCCCCATGGTCTGAATCGCCGAACCGGCCGGAATATCGACCTGCACCGCACCGGATCCCTCGCCCTCGTAGTCGGGCGCCGATCCGAAGTGGGCCATGATGAAGTCGTAGCCGAAATAGCCGACGGCGCCGACCGCACCGGCGAAGACCAGGGTCACGACCAGACAGGCCGTACCGCTGCGCCGTTTGTTCTTCTTGCCGTTGCGCTTGCCGCGCCGCTCGCGGCCGCCCCGGCGCTCGCGCGCGTCGTCGTCGCGGTCGTCGTCGTCCGCGCCGTCCGCGAAGAACGAATGCTCCGGCTCCGGTTCGCGCGGCTCCGGCTCGGCGCGCCAGTCGTCGCCCCCGGTGTCCTCGTAGGGCGGCCCGGGATGCGGCTCGGCATGCTGCTCGTACTGCTGCTGGGGCGGGTACTGCCCGTGCTGCCGGTACTGCTCCTGCTGGTACTGCTGCTGGTACTGCTGCTGCGGCGGCACCTGCCCGCGCTGCGGGTGCGGCGCCTGCTGCGACAGCTGCTGCTGGTAGGCGTCCTGCTGATACGCGTCTTGCTGATACGCATCCTGCTGGTAGGCGTCCGGCCGGCCGTAGTGGTCCTGGCCCGCCCCGCCGTACGGATCGGCCGGCGCCTGCTGGGCGTAGGCGTCGTACGGGTCATAGGGGTCGTACGGCAGCTGCCCGCCCTGCGCACCGTCCCAGCCGCCCTGGTACTGCTGCTGCGGATGGTGCTGCTGGGGGTAGGGAGCGGACTGCTGTCCGTCCCACTGGGGCTGCTGTGCCTGGCCTCCGTACGAACCCTGGTCTCCGTAGAGCGGGTCCTCGGGATGCCACGGTTCGGAGCCGTAGCCCCGGCCATACTCGGTCATCGATCCCCTAGAGCCGAGAGGCGGTGCGCTCCTGCCCGGCAGCGCGATTGCGGTGTACTGCTCCGCCTCTACTTGCACGCGCGGCTGTTCGAACCGGCGCCACATCGCGCGGAACGTTACCGTATCGCGATCAGATGACCACTTCGACGCTCTCCCCCGGCGGCTGCCCGGAGGACCGTTCGGTTTCCAGCGCGCTCTGCAGAATGACCACCGCGGCCGCCTGGTCGACCACCGAGCGGCCCTTCTTGCTGCGGACGCCCGAGGCCCGCAGGCCCTGGGTCGCGGTGACCGTCGACATCCGCTCGTCGACGAGCCGGACCCCTACGGGCGTGATGTTCTTCGCCAGCTCCTGGGCGAACACCCGGACCTTGGCCGCGGCTCGGGCAGGGACCGCCGGGCCACTTCCCACGTCGCCGCCTCGTCCCGCCACAGGGCGCCCTGACGGGCCAGCCCCCACAGCCCCAGTGCGAGCG
>NZ_JBEZJZ010000159.1:0-14721 GCF_040651455.1 Streptomyces sp. NPDC048483 | reverse complement strand
GCCCCCCCCCCCCGCCGCGCCTCATCTGCTTCCTTGGCCAGTCTGTCGGCGATGGCCGTGCCGCCCCCGCTGGCCAGGAATTCGGAGACCCGGATCTGCACGACCTTGCTGAACGTCTGGTAGTGCGCGCTGCGCGGGCGCGGCTGGGCCGCCCGTAGCGCCGCGTACAGCGTCCGGGTGTACGGCGGCACCTGGCCGGGCCGCGGCGCCGGCGGCAGGGTGGCGCCCTCCTCGTCGCGCTCGGCGTCCCCGGGCGGCAGCGGGCAGGCGGGTGCGTCCGCGCCCGCGCGGTAGGCCGAGACGCGGGTCGCGGCGAAGCCCCGCTCCAGGAGGCAGCGTTCGCCGCTCCGGCCGGTCAGCGCCTCGATGAGTTCCCGGGCGCCCTCGGGCCGGGTGCTGTGGGCGGAGAGGGCGAGGTTCTGCCCGCCCAGGACGGACATCCGTTTGCCGTCGGAGGGGCGGGCCGGCAGCTGGGCGACGTCGAACTGTCTGCCGGGTGTGAGCTTCTCGGCGACCGAGGCGTACTCGACGGGCCAGTTGCGCATGAACAGCGCGCGGCCGTCGGCGAACCAGCGGCGGCTCTCCGTCTCGTCCATCGTCGTGGCCTCGTGCGGCATGATCGCATCGAGCCGGCGCTGGAGGTCGCCGACGCCCTGCTGGAGCGAGCCGACCTGCGCGCCCTTGGTGAAGCTGGTGGCGTCCGGGTCGCCGCCCGCGTCCCAGGCGGCCTCCAGGGTGTTGACGGTCAGCCCTTCGTACGGCCGCAGCTGGGCCACCATGCCGTACATCCTGGGCGGCTTCTTCCCGCCCTGCCCGCCCCTGGTGCCCTTCGCGCGCTCGGCGGCCCTGCGGTTGTACGCCGCCGCGACCTGTTCGGCCATGTTCTTCAACGCCCCCCAGTTGGCGGGAGGTTGGTCGTAGCCGTACTCGTGCAGGATGTCCTTGCGGTAGTAGAGCAGTCCGGCGTCGGTGTTGAAGGGCACGCCCCACACCTTGCCGTCGTACTCCGTCGTCTTGACGACGCTGTCGAGGAAGTCGCCGTCCAGGCTCGCGCCCCAGGGCCGGATCACGCCCGCCTCGGCGAACTCCGCGGTCCAGGCCACATCGATGTTGAGCACGTCATAGCCGCCGTTGCCGGACTGGCCGGCCGCCAGCAGCTGGCTGCGCTGGCCGTCGGCGGTGTCCGGGAGTTCGACGATCCGCACCATGCGGCCGGTGCGCTTCTCGAAGGCGCGGATCAGGTCCTGACGGACGCCGGAGCTGCTGAGGTCGCTGCCGGTGGCCAGGACGATCGCGCCCTTCTCCGGGCCGGGCCCGACCCCCGCCGTGCAGCCGCTCGCGGCCACCAGCAGGGCCAGGCAGGACAGGGCGGCGGTCAGGGTGGTGCGCGGTGCGGTCACTGGTCCCCCTTCGCGGCGGTGCCGATGGAGGCAATGAAGCCGGCGAGCTGGTCGGGCGCGTCCGGGCCCCCGGGCACGCACCGGCCCCGCGAGGCGCCGGCCAGCCACTGGAGGGCGAAGGTGTCGCAGCCGGACCTGCCCATCGCCAGCGTCAGGACCGGGACCTCGGGGGCGCCCTTGAGGAGCCCGGTGAGCGTCTTCTCCACGCCCGCCGCGCGCTCGGGCCCGGCGCCGTCGTCCTGGTCGAGGATGAGCACAATGGCGTTGCTGGTGCCCTTGGCCGCCTTCATCGTGCGGACGGCGGCGGTGAGCGCCTCCTCCATCGCGGCGCCGTGGTCGACCAGTTCGCCGGCCTCGATCCTCTTCAGGGCGGCCTTGCCCGGGGCCGGGCCGGCGGTGCCGAGCGGGACGGCGAGCGGGCCGGTCCGGTGTACCGCGTCGGGGTCGTCGGGATGCTTACGGTCCGGGAAGGTCCACAGCCCGTACGTGTGGCGGGGGCCCACCATCTCCAGGGCCCGGCGCGCGGCACCGATCGCGACCGGGAGCCTGCCGCCGTCCGCCATGGAGGTGGAGGTGTCCATCAGGATCAGCAACTGGCTGGACCTCTGGGCCTTGTTGTAGCCGTCCAGCACCTTGGACACCTGGTCCGCGGCCGCCTTGAAGGGGACGACGGCGGCCTGGGGATCGGTCTCCGCGCGGCTGTCGAGCAGCGGGGAGCCGGGCGCCGGCTGCGGCATGCCGTCCTTTCCGGGCACCCCGCGATAGCCCTGCGCGGTGAGGGTGCGCCCGCCGCCCTCGGGGTCGCGCAGCCACTGGGCGAAGCGGTCGACCGCGGCCTCACGGACGGCGGCATCGGCGGCGCCGCGCCAGCCGACCCGGATCAGGGGGTGGTCGAGGGCCGGCACGTTCCTGGGGTAGTAGGCGGCGTAGCGCTCGCCTTGGGGGAGCGGGGAGGCCAGGGCCGGGCAACTGCCGGTGGCGCGGCCGAGGTTGTAGTCGGCGAGGGACTTCTCGGAGACCAGGGGCGCGGACTTCGCGGCGTTACCGGAACCGGTCCCGGCTCCGCTGCCGGAGCCGATTGCGCCGGGGCCGGAGCCGTTCGTGTCGGGGCGCAGCGAGCACAGCAACTCGGCGCTGCCCGCGTACTGGCTGCCGGGCGCGGAGAGCCGGCTCTCCGCGCTGTCGGCGAGCGAGGGGTCGGGGCCGGGCGTGCCCGAGGGGCGGATGGCGGAGCCGTCGTGGGCGAGGTAGAGGCCGATGGTGTGCAGCAGGCCGGTGCCGGACAGGACGGGGCTGGGCCGCAGGAGTCTGAGGTTGCGGTGCTTGGCGTCGGTCCCGGTGAGCAGGTCCTGCCAGGAGGCGCTGCGGGATTCGACGTCGTCCAGCCGCTTCTTGGACGGGATGCCGACGACCAGGGGGCTGTAGGCGACCGGGCGGGTGTAGTGCAGGGTCGCCGGGGATCCGGTGGCGGGCATCCGGCGGCGGGCCTCGTCGTAGTCGGCGGTGGATTCGGGGATCCACAGATCGGGCTGCGGGCCCGGCCGGTAGAGGGGGTCGGTGCCCTTGTCGTCCTGACTGCCCTTGCCGGTGCCCTGCGCCTCGCCCTGCCAGCGGTCGGCGGCGGCGAAGCCCCGGTCGATCTGGTCCTTGGCGGCGGAGTAGACGGTGATCTGGGCGCGCCGGCAGCCGTCGGGGTAGTCGCCCTCGCCGTCCAGGGGGCGGGTGTTGGCGTCGGACATCTCGTAGGCGAAGGCGGCCAGGCGCAGTGCGGGTTCGGCCTCGGGGGCGGTGAGCAGCCGCAGTTCGAGGGCGGGCGGGCAGGGCGGGGGGTTGCCGTCGAGGTTCAGCAGGACGACGCCCGCGGTGGCCGGTACGAAGATGATTGCCAGGACGAGGAGGATCCTGAGCCAGTGCCGGCGGGATCCGGGCCGGTTCCGGGGGGAGCCGGTCCGCCGCGGGGAAGTGAACCAGCGGGGTAACCAGGGGCGCCACCGGACGAGCGGGAGGCGCAGCCGTCGCCGGAGGTACCTCGGCGCGTGCAGGGAGTTGAGCCGGCGGCGCAGGCGGATGCGCAGCGGGGTGGGGGCCGGGGCCGGGAGCCCGGTGGCGAAGGACAGGATGACGTCGTCGACGGTGTTCTGCTTCGCCGAGAGGGGCTGCCAGACATCGCCCATCGGGGTCTGCTCGTCGGTGAGTTTCTCGCGCAGCGCCTGGACCAGGTCCTCGAAGGTGACGAACTGCCTGCCCGGGATGCCGTGTTCGAGGACGTGCACCAGGGCGCGGGTGAAGACGCTGCCGCCGGCCGGCTCCTCGCCGCTGAAGATACGGCGGTTGGGCTGCGCCGCCATCAGCAGCGACATGGGCTTGCGGCTGGAGTGGAAGGCTTCGCCGGCGTTGCCGGAGAAGCAGCACTCCAGAACGATCACGATCCGGTCGGCCCGCGCGTTGTCGAGGTAATCCAGCACCGTGCCGTCCCAGGAGACGGTCTTGTGGCCTCCTTTCGACGTACCGACCATCAGCTGCAGATCGCCGCCGTCCGAGCCGACCCACCCATGGCCGGAGAAGTACACCAGCAGCAGCCCGTGCGCCTCACCGGTGACGGCGTTCAGCGCTTCTTCCACCTCCCAGGGCTCCTGGGTCCGGCAGATGCGGATCTCGTCCTCGGTGAACAGGTCGGTGCCGGGGGCGGTCAGGACGCGCTTGAGGGCCTCGGCGTTGTCCTTCACCGCGGGCAGCGGGCGCACGTGGTCGTAGTCGCCGACACAGATCAGCAGCGCCCGGTTGATCTTGCCCCGTGCGTCGTATTCGGACATCCGCTCAGTCCTCGGCGGTGCTGCCGCCCTCGGCGCCGCCGAGCTCGCGCAGTCCGCCGTCCCCTTCGCCGACCCGGACGGAGGGCCGCTCGCCGGTGGCGCGCTCCTCCTTGCGCCGCCGCAGCCACTCCTGGAGGGCGATGGTCAGGCTCTTGGTGATCTCGGCGGCGACCGCGCCGACGACGACCAGGACCAGGTCGTCCACGCCGATGGCCATGTCGGCGGGTCCGGACTCGTCCGCATCCTCGCTCCCGCCCGCCGGCCGCGCACGCTGTGTCCACTCGTGCCGCCGCTGGGCCAGCCAGGGTTCCCGTTCCAGCCAGGCCCGCAGATCCGCGGCGTCCTGCGCCGGATTGTTGGTGCCCGCGATCCTGATACGGATCTCTTGACCGCTCTCATGACGGTCGGCGCTGTTCGGCATCCCCCGGCCCCCTTCCGGCGGGCACCATCGCCCACCGTGTCCCAGATAGTGACGTGCCCAGAGGGCCGGAGGCAACCGTCTGTGACGCGGCGGCCACCCTGTGGCCCGCGCCACAGCCCCTGTCACAGGGCTGCGTCGCAGGTCAAGGGTGAGTTGACGGGCATTCGCGGGGCGTGGTGGACTGCCCGGGCCATTCGGCGACAGATGAGGAAGTCCGGTGAGAATCCGGCGCGGTCCCGCCACTGTCACCGGGGAGCGCTCCTCCAGCGACGGCCACGGCCCGCCGCGCGGATGCCCGAACGGGCCGCCGCGTACGGGCTGGAAGGCCGGGGGCGGCGCCGATCCGGGAGCCAGGAGACTCTCGTCGCCGTCACGTCGAGCCAGGGCGCGGACCCTGAGTGAGGACATATCGCCATGCCCGGCCGCCGTTCGAGATGCCCGCGCCCTGCCGTCGCCGTGTTCCTCCGAGGCCTGACGGCGGCCTGATCCGATGCGCGGCGAACACGCGGGATATGCGTGCGGCGCGGCCCTCGGCTTTCTCGGCGACCTGATC
The DNA here is from genome assembly GCF_040651455.1 of Streptomyces sp. NPDC048483. Taxonomy (NCBI): domain Bacteria; kingdom Bacillati; phylum Actinomycetota; class Actinomycetes; order Kitasatosporales; family Streptomycetaceae; genus Streptomyces; species Streptomyces sp. NPDC048483. The sequence continues at coordinate 9,534 of NZ_JBEZJZ010000159.1, read as the reverse complement.
GCGGCGGATCCCCGGCGCGGCCATCCGGTGGCCGCCTTCGGCCGGGCCGCGGGCGCGCTCGAGCGCCGGCTGTGGCGCGACCACCGCGGATACGGTGCGGCGCACGCGGTGGTGTGCGCGGGCGGCGCGGCGGCCGGTGCCGCGCTCCTGCAGCGCGCCGTACGCGGCCGGCCCGGGGCACCGGCCGCCCTGACCGCGGCCACCGTCTGGGCGGTCCTCGGCGGTACCTCGCTCGGCCGGGAGGCGCGGGCCGTCGGCGGCGCCCTGACGGCGGGTGACCTGGACGTGGCGCGGGAGCGGCTGCCGCATCTGTGCGGCCGCGATCCGCAGGCGCTGGACGGGCCGCAGATGGCCCGCGCGGTGGTGGAGTCGGTCGCCGAGAACACCTCGGACGCGGTGGTGGGCGCCCTGGTGTGGGGTGCGCTGGGCGGTGTGCCCGGCCTGGTGGCGTTCCGTGCCGTCAACACCCTGGATGCGATGGTCGGTCATAAATCGCCGCGCTACCGCCGGTTCGGCTGGGCGGCGGCCCGCCTCGACGATGTGGCCGGCTGGCCCGGATCGCGGCTGACCGCCGCGCTGACCGTGCTCGCGGGCCCGGACCGGCGCGGTGCGCTGCGGGCCTGGCGGGCCGATGGCGGCGCGCACCCGAGCCCCAATGCGGGCCCGGTGGAGGCCTCGTTCGCGGGCGCGCTCGGCGTACGGCTGGGCGGCACCCTGGCGTACGGCGGCCGCATCGAGCACCGCCCGGTGCTCAACGGCGGGGCGCGGCCGGTGGCGGCGGACGACATCGAGCGGGCGGTGCGGCTCTCGCGCCGGGTGAGTGTGCTGGCACTGGCGGCGACGGTCGCCGGACGGACGGCGGTGGGCGCGATACGGCGCAGGAGCAAGAGCGGGAGGAAGCCCCGGTGAACGGGCGGTTCAAGGCATCCGGCACGGCGGTCGGCGGTGGCCTGCTGGTCGCCGGTACGACGTCCGACGCGGGCAAGAGCGTGGTGACGGCGGGCATCTGCCGCTGGCTGGCGCGGCAGGGCGTCAAGGTCGCGCCCTTCAAGGCGCAGAACATGTCCCTCAACTCCTTTGTGACGCGCGAGGGGGCGGAGATCGGGCGGGCGCAGGCGATGCAGGCGGCCGCGGCGCGGGTGGAGCCGACCGCGCTGATGAACCCCGTCCTGCTCAAGCCGGGCAGCGACCGCAGCAGCCAGGTGGTGCTCCTGGGCAAGGCGGTGGGTGAGCTGAGTGCGCGCGGCTACCACGCGGGGCGGCAGGAGCAGCTGCTCGGCACGGTGACCGACTGCCTGGCCGAACTCCGCCGTACCCACGACGCGGTGATCTGCGAGGGCGCCGGCAGCCCCGCCGAGATCAATCTCCGCCGCAGCGACATCGTGAACATGGGCATCGCACGGGCCGCCCGGATCCCGGTCGTGGTGGTCGGCGACATCGACCGCGGCGGCGTCTTCGCCTCCTTCTTCGGGACCACGGCACTGCTGTCCAAGGAGGATCAGGAGCTGGTGGCGGGGTATCTCGTCAACAAGTTCCGGGGCGATGTGACGCTGCTGGAGCCCGGGTTGGAGATGATGAAGCAGCTGACCGGGCGGCCGACGCTGGGCGTGCTGCCGTACGCGCACGGGCTCGGCATCGACGAGGAGGACGGGCTGCGGGTGTCGCTGCGCGGGGCGGTGCGCGAGTCGGTGGTCGCGCCGCCCGTCGGCGCGGATGTGCTGCGGGTCGCCGTGTGTGCCGTACCGCTGATGTCCAACTTCACGGATGTGGACGCGCTGGCGGCCGAACCGGGCGTGGTGGTGCGCTTCGTGGACCGCGCCGAGGAGCTGGCGGACGCGGACCTGGTGGTGCTGCCCGGCACCCGGGGGACCGTCCGCGCGCTGCAGTGGCTGCGCAAGCGCGGCCTGGCGGACGCGATCGCCCGGCGGGCCGCCGAGGGGCGCCCGGTGCTGGGCATCTGCGGCGGCTTCCAGATGCTGGGCGAGCACATCGAGGACGAGGTCGAGTCGCGGGCGGGTGCGGTCGAGGGGCTGGGCCTGCTGCCGGTCCGGGTGCGGTTCGCGCACGAGAAGACCTTGCGGCGGCCTGTCGGCGAGGCACTGGGCGAGCCGGTGGAGGGGTACGAGATCCACCACGGCGTGGCCCAGGTGTCCGACGGCGACGAAGCGTTCCTGGACGGCTGCCGGGCCGGGGCCGTCTGGGGCACACACTGGCACGGCTCGCTGGAGAGCGACGGCTTCCGGCGGGCGTTCCTGCGCCGGGTGGCGGCCGATGCGGGCCGGGCGTTCGTCCCGGCCCCGGACACCAGCTTCGGCGCGCTGCGCGAGGAGCAGCTGGACCGGCTCGGCGATCTGATCGAGGAGCATGCGGATACGGACGCGCTGCTGCGGCTGATCGAGAAGGGGGTGCCGGCGGGGCTGCCGTTCGTGCCTCCGGGGGCGCCCCGCCCTGTTGACGCGTCCGACCACAGCACTTCCCTTGAAGGAGGGGCCACCACATGAGCACCCGGTACCCGTTCACCGCCGTCGTCGGCATGGCCGACCTGCGGCTGGCGTTGCTGCTCAACGCCGTCAGCCCGGCGGTGGGCGGTGTCCTCGTCCGCGGCGAGAAAGGCACCGCCAAGAGCACCGCGGTGCGGGCGCTGGCGGACCTGCTGCCCGAGGTGCCGGTCGTGGCGGGCTGCCGCTTCAGCTGCGACCCCGCCGCGCCCGACGAGCGGTGCCCGGACGGACCGCACGGGACCGGGCCGGCCGGGTCCCGGCCGGCCCGTATGGTCGAACTGCCGGTGGGCGCCTCCGAGGACCGGCTCGTCGGCGCCCTCGACATCGAGCGGGCGCTGGCCGAGGGCGTCAAGGCCTTCGAACCGGGACTGCTCGCGGATGCGCACCGCGGCATCCTGTACGTCGACGAGGTCAATCTGCTCCACGACCACCTGATCGACCTGCTGCTCGACGCCGCCGCCATGGGCGCCTCCTATGTGGAGCGCGAGGGCGTCTCGGTACGCCACGCCGCCCGTTTCCTCCTGGTCGGCACCATGAATCCCGAAGAGGGCGAGCTGCGGCCGCAGTTGCTGGACCGGTTCGGGCTGACCGTCGAGGTGGCGGCCTCGCGGGAGCCGGAGCAGCGGGTGGAGGTCGTCCGGCGCAGGCTGGCGTTCGACGACGATCCGGCCGCCTTCGCGGCGCGCTGGGCGCACGAGGAGGCGCAGCTGCGGGAGCGGATCGTGGCGGCGCGGGCGCTGCTGCCGTCCGTCCGGCTCGGCGATGCGGCACTGCGGCAGATCGCCGCGACCTGCGCCGAGTTCGAGGTGGACGGGATGCGGGCGGACATCGTGATGGCGCGGACGGCGACGGCGCTGGCCGCGTGGGCGGGGCGGACGGAGGTGCTCTCGGAGGACGTACGGCAGGCGGCGCTGCTGGCGCTGCCGCACCGCAGGCGCCGTAATCCGTTCGACGCGCCCGGTCTGGACGAGGACAAACTGGACGAGACGCTGGAGGAGTTCGGCGGGGCGGACGGCGAGGACGACCCGGAGCCGGAGGGGCCGGACGACGGGCCCGAGGGTCCCGGCGGCGGGCCGGACGGGCCCGGTGGGGTGCCGCCGCAGGACCGGGGGGAGCAGGGGCCGCAGGAGCAGTCGCCGCCCGCCGGGCCGGAGGCGGCGGGCGGCGACGAGCCGGGCCCCGTCCCCGAGCAGCGCCCCACCGAGCAGCCCGCCGAGCAGCCCAGCACGGCACCCGGTGCGCAACAGGCCGCCGTGAGTGCCGCCGACCCCTTCCGTACGCGTCGGCTGGACGTGCCGGGTCTGGGCGAGGGTGCCGACGGCCGGCGCTCGCGGGCCCGTACCGCCCATGGCCGTACCACCGGGTCCCGGCGCCCCCGGGGCACCCTCGGCAAGCTGCACCTGGCGGCGACCGTGCACGCCGCGGCGCCGCATCAGCGGGCGCGCGGCCGTAGCGGGCGGGGGCTGGTGGTGCGCCGGGACGATCTGCGCGAGGCGGTACGCGAGGGGCGGGAGGGCAATCTGGTCCTGTTCGTCGTGGACGCGTCCGGTTCGATGGCGGCACGCAAGCGGATGAGCGCGGTCAAGGGCGCGGTGCTGTCGCTGCTGCTGGACGCCTACCAGCGGCGCGACAAGATCGGCATGATCACGTTCCGGGGGAAGGACGCCGAGCTGGCGCTGCCCCCGACGTCGTCGGTCGAGGCGGGCGCGACGCGGCTGGAGCAGCTGCCGACGGGGGGCCGTACGCCGCTGTCGGAGGGGCTGCTGCGGGCCCATGAGGTGCTGCGGGTGGAGCGGATGCGGGACGCGTCGCGGCGGCCGCTGGTCGTGGTCGTGACGGACGGGCGGGCCACCGGCGGGCCCGAGCCGCTCGTCCGGGCCCGGCGCGCGGCCCGGCTGCTGGCCGCCGAGGGCACCGCCTCCGTCGTCGTGAACTGCGAGGCCGGGCCCGTGCGGCTGGGTCTGGCGGCCGAGTTGGCACGGGAGCTCCAGGGCATGACCGTCACGCTCGACGAGCTGCGCGCGGACAGCGTCTCCGCGCTCGTACACACCGTTCAAGGCAATCGGAGGGCCGCGTAATGCCACAGGGACAACCGTCCGTCGTACCGGACGACGGACTCACCACCCGCCAGCGCCGTAACCGCCCGCTGGTCCTGGTCCACACGGGCATCGGCAAGGGCAAGTCCACCGCCGCCTTCGGGCTGGCGATGCGGGCGTGGAACCAGAACTGGCCGGTCGGTGTTTTCCAGTTTGTGAAGTCGGCGAAGTGGAAGGTCGGTGAGGAGCGGGCGCTGAAGGTGCTCGGCGACTCCGGCGAGGGCGGGAGTGTCACCTGGCACAAGATGGGCGAGGGCTGGTCGTGGGTGCAGCGCGACTCCCAGTTCAGCAACGAAGAGGCGGCGCGCGAGGGCTGGGAACAGGTCAAGCGCGATCTCGCCGCCGAGACCTACAAGCTGTACGTCCTCGACGAGTTCGCCTACCCGATGCACTGGGGCTGGGTGGACACCGACGAGGTGATCTCGGTACTGCGCGACCGCCCCGGCGGCCAGCATGTCGTCATCACCGGCCGCAACGCCCCGCAGGCGCTGTGCGACTTCGCCGACCTGGTCACCGACATGTCGAAGGTCAAGCATCCGATGGACGCGGGTCAGAAGGGGCAGCGGGGTATCGAGTGGTGAGCCGGCGGGGTTTCGAGTGGTGAGAAAGGTGAGAAGGGTGTGCGCAGCATGAGCACCGGCGCGATCCCCCGGCTGGTGATCGCCGCGCCGTCCTCCGGTGCGGGCAAGACGACGGTGGCCACGGGCCTGATGGCGGCGTTCGCCGAGGCGGGCCTCGCGGTCTCGCCGCACAAGGTGGGACCCGACTACATCGACCCGGGCTACCACTCCCTGGCCACCGGCCGCCCCGGCCGCAACCTGGACGCCTATCTGTGCGGCACGGACCGGATCGCGCCGCTGTTCCTGCACGGCGCGGCGGGCGCGGACCTGGCCGTCGTCGAGGGCGTGATGGGGCTGTTCGACGGCGCCTCGGGCAGGGGCGAGCTGTCCTCGACCGCCCAGGTGGCGAAGCTGCTGCGGGCACCGGTGGTGCTGGTGGTGGACGCCTCGTCGCAGTCCCGGTCGGTGGCCGCCCTGGTGCACGGCTTCGCGTCGTGGGACCCGGAGGTACGGCTGGCCGGGGTGATCCTCAACAAGGTCGGCTCGGACCGCCACGAGGAGCTGCTGCGCGAGGCGATGGGCTCGTCCGGGGTTCCGGTGCTGGGGGCGCTGCGGCGCACCCAGCAGGCCCGGACACCGTCCCGGCATCTGGGCCTGGTGCCGGTCGCCGAGCGCCGGGCCGAGGCGGTGGAGTCGGTGCGGGAGCTGGCCGCGCGGGTGCGCGAGGGCTGCGACCTCGAGGCGCTGCTGGCGCTGGCGCGCGGGGTGCCGGAGCTGACGGACGCGCCCTGGGATCCGGTCGCGGAGGTGGCCGCCCGCAGCACCGGCGCAAGGCCGCTGATAGCCGTCGCCGGCGGCGCCGCCTTCACCTTCTCGTACGCCGAGCACGCCGAGCTGCTGACCGCCGCGGGGGCCGAGGTGGCCCCCTTCGACCCGCTGCGGGACGAGCGCCTGCCTTCCGGAACACAAGGGCTGGTGATCGGCGGCGGCTTCCCCGAGATGTACGCACCGGATCTGTCGGCGAACGCCCCGCTGCGCGCGGCGGTGGCCCACCTGGCCGCCTCCGGGGCGCCGGTCTCCGCCGAGTGCGCCGGGCTGCTGTATCTCTCCCGCTCCATAGACGGGAAGCCGATGTGCGGGGTGCTGCCCGCCGACGCCCGGATGACGGAGCGGCTCACGCTGGGCTACCGGGAGGCGGTGGCGCTGGAGGACAATGCGCTGGCCGTGGCCGGGACGCGGGTGCGCGGCCATGAGTTCCACCGTACGGTCCTGGAGCCGGGCGCGGGCGCGTCCCCGGCGTGGGGCCTGACGCACCCCGAGCGGCGGATGGAGGGCTTTGTGAGCGGCGGGGTGCATGCCTCGTATCTGCATGTGCACTGGGCGGCCGAGCCGTCGCTGGCCACCCGGCTGGCCGAGAACGCGGCGCGGCATGCGGCGGCTCCGGGCGCGGTCCGATGACGGGCGCTGTTCGATGACGGGCGCGGTCCGATGACGGGAGGATCCGGAGTGGAGCGGCCCGCCTCCGGCGCGAGGCCTGCGCCGTTCCTGCTCGGCCGGGGCGACACCCCGCCTCCGTCCGCGATCCTGGAGGGCCGACGCGGCCAGGCGGCCTTCGGCCGGGGAGCCGTCGCGGCATGAGACGCCGGGTGGCGGGCCGACGGGGGCGCACGGGGCCGGGCGAGGGCGCGGGGCCGGAGGGCGGCACGGGCCTGCTTCCGGGCACCGGCGACGGGACGGGGGCGGACGGCACGACGCCACCGGTTACCGGCGACGGCACCGGGCCCCACGACGCCGCACCACCGCTCCCCGGTCCCCCCGCCCCCCTCGTCATCGGCGTCGGCGCCCGCCGTGGCGTCCCCGTGGACGAGGTGCTGGAGCTGATCACGGCCACGCTCGCGGCGGCGGGCTACGCGGGTCGGCCTGTGGTGGCGCTGGCGACGGTGGCGGGCAAGGCGGCGGAGCCGGGGCTGGTCGGGGCGGCCCGGTGGCTCGGGGTGCCGTTGTGGGCGTATCCGGCGGAGGTGCTGGCGGGCGTGCGGGTGCCGGGTCCGTCCGCGGTCGTGGCGGGTGCCGTGGGGACGCCGAGCGTTGCCGAGGCGGCCGCGCTGGTGGCCGCCGGGCCAGGTGCCCAACTGCTCGTCGGAAAGCGGAAGTCTGCGCCCCCACAGGGGCGGCCGGCACGGGCCACCTGCGCGCTCGCCGCGCCGGCAGTAACGGACAGCCCCCCAGTTACCGCTGGTAGTAAGGGAGCGCCCGCCGTCACCTCCCCTGGTGCGGATATCGTCATGACCTCCCCCAACCTGCCCCGCCGTGGCCCGGATCGGCGGACTGCGGTCATCGGCGACAAGGCGCCCGACAGCGTTACCACCGGTACCAAGGAGACCTAGTGACCACCCCTCCCGCACTGCTCATCGCCGGTCACGGCGCCCGTGACGACGGCGGGGCCGAGGCCCTGCGCGCGCTGGTGCGTGTGCTCGGCGAGCGCCACCCCGAAGTGCCCGTCGCCGGCGGGTTCTTCGGCGCACCGGCGTCCCCGATGCCGCTGGCCGACGCCGTCGACGGCCTCGTCGCACGGGGCGCGACCCGCATCGCCGCCGTACCGCTGCTGCTGGCCCCCACCGGGCCGGTGGCCGAGACGCTGCCCGCCGCGCTGGCACGGGCGGCCGAGCGCCACCCCGGCCTCGCCCACGCCTGCGCCGCCGAGCTGGGGCCGCACCCCGTACTGCTCGAGGCACTGGAGCGGCGGCTGGACGAGGCGCTGGGCGCCGGCACCCGCAGACCCGAGGACCGGGCCCGTACGACGGTGCTGCTGGTGGGGCGCGGGTCGACCGACCCGTACGCCAACGCCGAGGTGGTACGGGCCGCGCGGCTGCTGTGGGAGGGGCGCGGCTTCGCGGGCGTGGAGACCGCGTTCGTCACCCAGGCGGCGCCCGATGTCCCGGCCGGTCTCGACCGGTGCAGGGTGCTGGCCGCCACAGGGGCGGGCGGTCCGGGCCGGATCGTGGTCCTGCCGTACTTCCTCCTCCCCGGTGACCTGCTGGAGCGGGTGTGCATGCAGACCGAGGGCTGGGCCGCGGCACACCCGGACACGGAGGTGTACGGGGCCGGGGTGATCGGCGCGACGGCGCAGGTGGCCGAGGCGGTCATGGAGCGCTACCGGGAGCTGGCGGGCGAACCGCTGCCGGGCGGGTACCGGGCGGCGGCGGGGGACGCCCGGGACAGCGACGGCGTACTGCGGCAGACGGCCGCCGGGAACCAGGAAAAGCATGCGGGCGCTCACTGACACCGAGGCCGCGGCGCCCACCGAACCCGATCTGCGGCATCACGGCGATGCCGAGGTACGGGCCGCTGACGGCGGGCCGGCGGATCTGACGGATCTCGCGGTCAATGTCCGCGCCCACACTCCCCCGGCCTGGCTGAAGGCGGAGATCGCCGCGTCGCTGGACGGCCTCGCCGCGTATCCGGACGGCCGGGCGGCGCGCCGGGCGGTCGCCGCGCGGCACGGTCTGCCGGTGGAACGGGTGCTGCTGACGGCGGGCGCCGCGGAGGCGTTCGTCCTGCTCGCGCGCGCCGTGCCGGCCCGTCGGCCGGTCGTGGTGCACCCGCAGTTCACCGAGCCCGAGGCGGCACTGCGGGACGCCGGGCACGCGGTGGAACGGGTGCTGCTGAGTGAGCGGGACGGCTTCCGGCTGGAGCCGGACGCGGTGCCACAGGACGCCGATCTGGTCGTGGTCGGCAACCCCACCAACCCCACCTCCGTCCTGCACCCCGCCGAGACGCTGGCCCGGCTGGCGCGCCCCGGCCGGACGCTGGTCGTCGACGAGGCGTTCATGGACGCGGTGCCCGGCGAGCGGGCGTCGCTGGCCGGCCGGACGGATCTGCCGGGCCTGGTGGTGCTGCGCAGCCTGACCAAGACGTGGGGGCTCGCGGGGCTGCGGATCGGCTATGTGCTGGCCGCGCCCGCGCTGATCGCCGCCCTGGAGCGGGCGCAGCCGCTGTGGCCGGTCTCCAGCCCCGCGCTGGCCGCGGCCGGGGCCTGCTGTACGCCGCGGGCGCTGGCGGAGGCAGCCGCGGCGGCCGAGGAGATCGCCGGGGACCGGGCCCATCTGCTGTCCCGGCTGGGGGAGTTCGCCACGGTACGGGCCATGGGTCCGGCCGAGGGGCCGTTTGTGCTGATCCGGCTGCCGGACGCGACGACGGTACGGGCCGGGCTGCGGGCGCGCGGCTTCGCGGTGCGCCGGGGGGACACGTTTCCCGGCCTGGGCCCGGAGTGGCTGCGGCTCGCGGTACGGGACCGGGCAACCACGGACCGGTTCGTGGCGGCGCTGGCGGAAGTGCTGGGCGAGGCCCAGATGCATTGACCTGGAGCGTGGGCCC
>NZ_JBEZJZ010000158.1:0-14848 GCF_040651455.1 Streptomyces sp. NPDC048483 | reverse complement strand
GCGGCCGGGGGGGGGCGGCCCCCGGGCCGGGGGGCCCCCCCCTCCGGCAATTCCCGTGCGGGGGCGGCGCGTTCGGGCGACGAGGATCACCGCTCGGCGGCGGGGATCGGCATGCCGCGCCAGGCTCCCCGTCCCCGGCCGCGGGTCGGCACCTGCGCGCCGTACCGGCCGCGCCGGGCATGCGCCCGGTCCCCGTACGGCCGTGATCGCCCCTCTGGGGGGCATTGGCCCGGCGGACCCGCCCTTCCCCCCGCGCCACCCGGACCAGGGCCGCAGAACCGGCCGCAGGGCCCGTACGGCGGCCGCGCACCGCGAACGCCGGGCCCGTACGGCGAGTACGCACCCGGCAGCTGCCCCATATGGGGGATACATCCCCATTCGCCGCCCCATCGCCACCACGACGACAACGATTACGCAGCCGAAAGGGCGGCCACCCCCGAAGGGATGGCCGCCCTTTATGGCGCTGCGCCGCGGCGTGCTGCCGGGCCGGCGAGGGTCTTACTTACCCTTGGCCGCTTCCTTGAGCTTGGAGCCCGCGGAGACCTTCACGCTGTAGCCGGCCGGGATCTGGATCGGGTCGCCGGTCTGCGGGTTGCGCGCGGTGCGAGCGGCACGGTGGGTGCGCTCGAAGGTCAGGAAGCCGGGGATGGTGACCTTCTCGTCGCCCTTGGCGACGATCTCGCCGGTCACCTCGGCGAGGGCGGCCAGAACGGCGTCGGCGTCCTTGCGGGTCACCTCGGCGCGATCGGCCAGAGCGGCCACCAGCTCACTGCGGTTCATGTTTGTACTCCCGTGTTCTTCTTGCCAATGAGGCGTGAGATCGAAGCCGATGCTGCCAGGGCCCTCGGACAGTCCCCGGACCCGGGTCTGGTGCCAGACCCTCGCGCCCGGTTACGCATCCTGCCCCTACCTGCGGGGCTAAAGCCAATCCGGAACCCCGGAGGGTCACACGAAAGCCCCACTGCCTCGTACTGGTGACGTTCCGTACCATGCCGCTCCGGGCCGGCCCCATCAGGGCGGCGGTCGTTTTGCTGAGCGCCAGCCTATGGGGGGCCTGTGGAGGGCGTGTCACGCGACGCGCCGTACTCAGAGGGCCGTGGCGGCCGTCACATCCGGGTCGGCGGCCTTCGCCGCGTCGCGCACCGCACCGGCCACCGCGCCCGCGACCTTGTCGTTGAAGACGCTGGGGATGATGTAGTTCGCGTTGAGCTCGTCGTCCAGGACGACATCGGCCAGGGCACCGGCCGCGGCCAGCATCATCTCCGTGTTGACCGTGCGCGACTGCGCGTCCAGCAGGCCGCGGAAGACGCCGGGGAAGACCAGGACGTTGTTGATCTGGTTGGGGAAGTCGGAGCGGCCGGTGGCCACGACGGCGGCGGTCTGCCGGGCGATGGCCGGGTCGACCTCCGGGTCGGGGTTGGCGAGTGCGAACACGATCGCGCCCTCGGCCATCTTCGCCACGTCGTCGCCGTCCAGGACGTTGGGCGCGGAGACGCCGATGAAGACGTCCGCGCCGACCACGGCCTCCTTGAGGGTGCCGGTGACGCCCTCGGGGTTGGTGTTGTCGGCGATCCAGCGCAGCGGCGAGTCCGGGTCGGCGTCGACCAGGTCGGCGCGGCCGGCGTGCACCACGCCGTGGATGTCGGCGACGACGGCGTGCTGGACACCGGCCGCGATCAGCAGCTTGAGGATGGCGGTGCCGGCGGCGCCGGCGCCGGACATCACGACCCGTACGTCATGGATCTTCTTGCCGACGACGCGCAGCGCGTTGGTGAGGGCGGCGAGCACGACGATGGCGGTGCCGTGCTGGTCGTCGTGGAAGACGGGGATGTCCAGGGCCTCGCGCAGCCGGGCCTCGATCTCGAAGCAGCGGGGCGCGGAGATGTCCTCGAGGTTGATGCCGGCGAAGCCGGGGGCGATGGCCTTGACGATCTCGACGATCGCGTCGGAGTCCTGGGTGTCCAGGCACAGCGGCCAGGCGTCGATGCCGGCGAAGGTCTTGAAGAGGGCCGCCTTGCCCTCCATGACCGGCAGCGCGGCCTTGGGGCCGATGTTGCCCAGGCCAAGCACGGCGGAGCCGTCGGTGACGACCGCGACGCTGTTGCGCTTGATCGTCAGGCGGCGGGCGTCGTCGGGGTTGTCGGCGATGGCCTGGCAGACCCGCGCCACACCGGGGGTGTAGACCATCGACAGGTCGTCACGGTTGCGGATGGGGTGCTTCGACGACATCTCGATCTTGCCGCCGAGGTGCATCAGGAACGTACGGTCGGAGACCTTGCCGAGCGAGACGCCGTCGATGTCACGCAGCTTGCCGACGATCTCGTCCGCGTGCGCGGTGGACGTCGCGGCGATGGTGACGTCGATCCGGAGCTTTTCGTGGCCGGAAGCGGTCACATCGAGGCCGGTGACCGACCCGCCGGAGGACTCCACGGCCGTGGTGAGCTGGCTGACCGCGGTCCCGCTGGCCGGGACCTCCAGCCGAACCGTCATCGAGTACGAGACGCTGGGCGCCGTTGCCATGGCCGACTTCCTCTGCTTTCCCTGGTTTTCCCTCTAAACGGCTCCGTGACCCGGGGGTGCCCAAGTACGGAGCGCGTTGTCCGATCGTCCCACCTACCAGCCGGTACACGGTAACCAGCTACGAAATTCGGAAAGACAATTCCACCATACGAGAGATCGCTGGGTGAGCGGAACCCCCTCCCGGCATCACGGCAAGGCGATTTCCGGCACGGTCCGCGCGACGCCCGGGAAAACGACCGCGGGCGCCCCTCCCGGAGGAGGGACGCCCGCGGACTGCTTGGTGACACCGACCCGCCATGCTCGCCTCGCGGCAAGTGGTCGCTCGTAGCGACGATGGTTGGGCCCGGGGGCTTGGATCGGGCCGGTGCCGTCACCCAGGCTAACAAACCCTCCCCGGATGCGAATCCCGTCATGGGGAGCGGATTTCAAGACCCCTCGGACGGTCGCCGCTGCCCTCCCCCGTACGGCGGCTCCGCGCACCCGTACGGCGGCCGGCCCCGTCGCAGGGCCGGCCGCGCGGCAGGTCAGTCGCGCAGCAGGTCGGGCACCCCCGCCGCGTCCGGGTCGTCGCGCCCGGTGGAGAGCACCGTCAGCTGCTGGGTGGCGCGGGTCAGTGCGACATAGAGCACCCGCAGCCCGGCCGGGGACTCGTCGGCGATCTCGGCCGGCGAGACCACCAGCGTCGCGTCGTACTCCAGCCCCTTGGCCTCCAGCGAGCCCAGTGCGACCACCCGGTCGCCGAGTCCGGCCAGCCAGCGGCGGGCCTGCTCGCGGCGGTTCATGGCCACCACGACGCCGACCGTGCCGTCGACCTCGTCCAGCAGCCGCGCGGCCTCGGCCGCCGTGGCCCGCGCCAGCTCCCCGTCGGCGGAGCCGTCAGGGCCATTGGGGGCAGTCACCGCGAACCGCGGCTCCAGGCCCGTCGAGCGGACCGCGTCCGGCGACTGCATACCGGGCATCGCCAGCGCCAGCACCCTGGCCGCCAGCTCGGCGATCTCCGCCGGGTTGCGGTAGTTCACGGTGAGCGTGAAGCGGCGGCGCGGGCGGGTGCCGAGCGCCTCGTCGCGGGCGAGGGCGGCCTCGTCCGGGTCGGACCAGGAGGACTGCGCCGGGTCGCCGACGACCGTCCAGGTGGCGTGCCGGCCACGGCGGCCGACCATCCGCCACTGCATCGGCGTCAGGTCCTGTGCCTCGTCGACGATGACATGGGCGTAGTCGGTGCGCTCCTCCTCCAGGCGCTCGCGGCGGCCGCGGGCGCCGGAGTTGCGGTCCGCGAAGGTCGTCAGCTCCTCCAGACCGGTCAGGTGGTCCAGCGGGTCGGCCTCGCGCGGGCGGGGCGGGCGCATCGGGGCGCCGAGGATCAGCTGGAGCTCGTCCAGCAGCGCGACATCGTGCACCGACAGCGGGCCCTGGCCCCGCTCGTCCAGGCAGCGCAGCGAGCGGGCCAGCCGGCGCACCTCGCGCGGGTTGAGGATCCGGCGGGCCCAGCGGCCGAGCAGCCGCTCGTCGGTCATCGCGGCGAGCACGGCGCGCGGGGTGAGCTCCGGCCACCAGGTGTCGAGGAATTCCTGGAAGTGCGGCTCGGTGGAGATGTCCTCGTCGAAGCCCTGGCGGACCTCGGCGGCCAGCTCCGGATCCGTGTAGCGGCGGGCGGCGCCCGACTTGGTCCACAGGGCGTCGAGGATCAGCCGGCGGGCGCGCGGGCGCAGCAGGTTGACCGGGGCGGTGCCGCCAAGTGCGGCGTGCCGGATGCCGCGCAGCTCGTCGGCGTCCAGTTCGAGGCGGCCGCCGAAGGCGACGACGCGCAGTCCGGTGGCCTGCGCCTCCCGGTCCCGCTGCGGCAGGTCCAGCGCGCCGCGGGCGGCCTTGCGCAGCAGCTTCTGCATCCGCGACGAGCCCTTGGTGCGGGCGACGTCCGGCGGGTCGTACGCGGTGGCCTCGGCGCCGTCCACCATGGAGCCCAGCGCGCGGATGGCGACCTGGCCCTCCTCGCCGAGCGAGGGCAGCACGCCTTCGGTGTAGGCGACCAGCAGCGGGGTCGGGGAGACGACCAGGATGCCGCCGGCGTAGCGGCGGCGGTCCTGGTAGAGGAGGTAGGCGGCGCGGTGCAGGGCGACCGCGGTCTTGCCGGTGCCGGGGCCGCCCTCGACCTCGGTGACGGAGGCGGCGGGGGCCCGGATGACCATGTCCTGCTCGGCCTGGATGGAGGCGACGATGTCGCGCATGGTGTGGCTGCGGGCCCGGCCCAGCGCCGCCATCAGGGCGCCGTCGCCGATGGCGGGCAGTTCCACGCCGTCCAGGGTGGCGGTGATTTCCGGGCGCATCAGATCGTCCTCGACGCCGAGGACCCTGCGGCCCTTGGAGCGGATGACGCGGCGCCGGACGACCCGGCCGGGGGCGACCGGGGTGGCGCGGTAGAAGGGCGCGGCGGCCGGTGCCCGCCAGTCGATGACCAGCGGCGAGTAGTCCGCGTCGAGCACACCGAGGCGGCCGATGTGCAGCGTCTCGGCGATCGCGGCACGGTTGTCGGCGATGGCGCCCTCGGCGGGCTCGACGGAGGTGTAGGCGCCGTCCGCGCCCTTTTTGCCGTCCTTGCCGAGGAGCAGGTCGATACGGCCGAAGAGGAAGTCCTCGTACTCGGAATTGAGCCGGTGGAGATGGACGCCGGCCTGGAAGACCTGGGCGTCGCGTTCGGCGAGCGCGCCGGGCGTGCCGACCTGGCCGCGTTTGGCGGCGTCGTCCATCAGGAACTCTGCTTCGTGGATCTTCTCCTCAAGGCGCCGGTAGACGCTGTCGAGATGCGTCTGCTCGGCCTCGATCTCGCGGTCGCGAACGGAATCCGATGCGTGATCCGGCGCGTGCGTGGCGTTCTGCGCGGCCACCCAGGCCCCCTTCTGCTGTGCGTAGGGCAGCCGTCAACCGTACGCGAACGGGGCACCGTATGCATCTGGCCATACGGACAAAATCGGGCGTGTCCGGTCGGATGTTGACCTGGACGTTAACTTCGGCAGAAGTCCGCGTGACCGGTCCGGACCGCCCCGGGCCGCGTCCGGCACCCGGGAGGCGGCCCGGGACGGGGCCCGGACCGCCCTCAGACGTCCACGCCGCCCAGCCGCTCGCCGGTGAGCGTACGGATCTCGAAGCGGTCGATGTCGCCGCGGCGGAAGGCCGCGCCGCCCGCGGCGTACAGCGGCTCGCTGTTCCACTTGGCGGCGCTGCCCTTGATGCCGTAGCCGCCCTTGGGCACCGCCCAGGTGGTGACGGTCTGGCGGCGGCCGTCCTTGCCCACGGCGACCAGGTCGCAGGTGAGCGGCCCCTTGACGCCGGCGAGCCGGAGGACGACCTGGGTGCCCCAGGGCTTGGCGGCCATGGAGACGCCGGCCGAGACCTTGGTGTCGGGATCGACGGCGGTCACCTGCTCGCCCGCGGCGTACTGCGCGCGGACGGCAGCGGCGAGCGGCGGCGCGGCCGGCTCCTGCTTCGTTCCCCCGCCGGACAGGGCGAGGGTGGCGAGCGGACCGGCGATGATCAGTGCGGCGGCCGCGGCGACGAGATACAGCCGGCGCCGGCCGCGGCCGCGCCGGGTGGCCGCCACCTCGCCGAGCAGCCCGTCCAGGACGGCGGGCCCCGGTACGGCCGTGATCGTCTCCGTGGTGGGCGCGGTCTCCTTGAACTCGGCCAGCAGCGGGGACAGCCCCATCAGCTCCTCGAGTTCGGCCGCGCACCGGTCGCAGCCGACCAGATGCTGCTCGAACCGTTCCGCGTCGACGGCATCCAGGACACCCAGCGCATAGGCGCCGACGTCGCTGTGCCGGCCGGGCTGCGTGGGCGGGATCACTCCGTCACTCCTCGTTCCTCGAGCGAGAGCCTCAGGGAGCGCAGCGCATAGAAGACCCGGGACCGCACGGTCCCCGCCGGTACACGCAGAACTTCCGCTGCCTCGCTGACCGTACGCTCCTTGAAGTACGTCTCGACAAGGGCCTCCCGGTGGGCCGGGCTCAGATCGCTCAGCGCCTCGGAGATCGTCATCATCCGCAGCGCCCGGTCGATCACATCGGCCGCCGGCATCGTCTCCAGAGGCGTCGCATCGACCTCCTGGGGCCGGGCCCGGCGGCTGCGGTGACCGTCGATGACGATCCGCCGGGCGACGGTCACCAGCCACGGCCGGATGGAGCCGGTGGCGCGCTGGAGCTGTCCGGCATTGCGCCAGGCGCGCACCAGCGTCTCCTGCACGACGTCTTCCGCGCGGTGCCGGTCGCCCGCCACCAGGCGCAGGACGAAGGCGAGAAGCGGGCCCGCGTGCTCGTCGTAGAGGGCTCGCATGAGCTCCTCGTCGGGTGTCGTCCTGTCTGCCACGGCGGCATCCTTGCGCACTCCAACTCCCGGGTCGATAGCGCGGATCACCGGAAGCACCCGGGACCATGCCACGAATCGGCCGGAGGGCCCGGCCTTTTGGGGAGGGATACGGACGGGACGGGCCGGTTTGCTCAAGGGGCGGCGAAGAATTTTGTGCGGCCGGAAATTTTACCGGGTCAGGAGGTGCGGCCGGGTGCCCGTGCGGCGCGGCTATCTGCCCGGCTGCCCGGCGCTGCGGGCCCCTGCGCCGCCCCGGTCCGTCGTCCGCCTGCGGTGCCGCGCCACCCGCTCCCGGTTGCCGCACACCTCGCTGGAGCACCAACGGCGGCGGCGCCCGCGGGAAGCGTCCAGATAGACCAGCGAACAGCTCTCGCCCGCGCATTGCCGCAGCTGCCCGCGCGCCGTGGCATCGGTCAGCAGCCCTACGGCGTCCCGGGCCACCGCGGCCAGCAGCCCCGCGCAGTCCGGCGGTCCGGGGAACGCGGGGGCCAGCGTGCCGTCCTCGGCGCGCACCACAAGGAGGGCGGGCGGCCCGGCGGCCCCGGCCGCGGCATTGAGCAGCTCCAGGTCGGCGTCGGCCGCACGGCCGCGCAGCTCGTCGTGCACCACCCGGCGCAGCAGCTCGCGCAACGCCCGGAAGCGGGCGACCCACTGCCCGTCGACGCCGTCCAGTGGGACGCCGCGGGGCACCACTCCCGTGCCGGTCAGCCAGGCCGTCAAGTGCTCGGGGCCGGTGAGCCGTTCGGCCGGTTCGCCGGCCGTGGCCACCAGGTCCAGGCAGATCCGCCCGCAGTCGAACCGCAGGTCGTAAGGGGCCGCCATGTGCCTGTCACTCCCTAGAGACAACGCAGAACACACGCGGAACACACGCGCGTTCCCCCAGAGTGCCCGGTGGGGGCCCCGGCCGGAACCCTGCGGCGGCGGGGCCGTCCGGATGCACCGCGGGTACGCGCCAGATACGGACACGCCAAGCCGGCCTGCACAGTAGACACTTTGCGTATACACCTCATGTATAGTCCGTCGGCATGTCACCCACACGCCTCCAGAGGAACCGCGCCGGCCTGACCCACAAGATCGGTTACGCGGTACGGAACCCGGCCCGGATCGCCCCGTACGTCAAGCGCTCCGCCCGCGACACCTGGCTGCGCATCAAGCACCCCCGCCACGTGGACTACTACCGCGCGGTGATGGCCTCCGACACCGGCCGCAGCCCGGAGGCCGCGGTCGGCAGCCGCAGCCATGAACGCTGGCTGGCACTGGGCGAGATGCAGTTCGACTACCTGATGGAACACGGCCTGCGGCCCGGCCACCGGATGCTCGACATCGGCTGCGGCAATCTGCGGGCCGGCCGGCGCTTCATCGCCCACCTCGACACCGGCAACTACTACGGCATCGACATCTCGCCGGACATCCTGATCTCCGCGAAGCGGACCCTGACGGCGTACGAGCTCCAGGACAAACTGCCCCACCTGACGATCACTCAGGACCTCAAGCTGGACTTCCTCCCCGCGGGCCACTTCGACATCGTCCATGCGCACAGCGTCTTCTCGCACTCACCGATCGACGTCATCGAGGAGTGCTTCGCGCATGTCGGCCGGATCCTGGCCCCCGGCGGCTTCTTCGACTTCACCTTCGACCGCACCGAAGGCACCGAGCACCAGGTGCTGCGCGAGGACTTCTACTACCGCACCGAGACGCTCCTGCGGCTGGCCCGTCGGCACGGGCTCGAGGCGCGCTTCATGGAGGACTGGGAGACCCGCAAGCACGGCCAGTCCAAGATCCGCGTCAGCAATCCGGCCGGGAGCGCCTGACCGGGACCGTGGCCCGCGGCCCGGCGGGGCCGGCTACACCCCGTCGTACTTCTCCGTCTCCGCGTGCGGATCGAGCGACAGCCGGTACCCCCGCTTGACCACCGTCTGGATCAGCTTGGGCGCGCCCAGCGCCACCCGCAGCCGGGCCATCGCCGTCTCCACCGCATGCTCGTCCCGGCCCGCGCCCGGCAGCGCCCGCAGCAGATCCGCGCGGGAGACCACCCAGCCGGGGCGCCGGGCCAGCGCGCGCAGCAGCGCCATCCCGGCGGGCGGCACCGGCCGCAGCTCGCCGTTGACCACGACGGCGTGCCCGCGGATCTCGATACGGTGCCCGGCGACCGGCAACGGCTGCGTCCGGCCCGGAAGTTCCCGGCACAGCAGCTGGACGAGCGGCCCCAGCCGGAACCGTTCGGGCTGGAGCGTCGGGATGTCCTGCGCCTGGAGCGGCAGCGCGGTGACCGGCCCCACGCACACCGCCAGCACCTCCTGCCGCAGCGCCGTCTGCACCTCCTCCTGGATGCCGCGCTCTTCGGCGCGGCGCAGCAGGGAGGCGGCGGCCGGGGCGCTGGTGAAGGTCACCGCGTCCACGCCGCGGCCGACGACCGCGTCCAGCAGGCGGTCCACCGGGCCGATGTCCTCCGGCGGCATCCACCGGTACACGGGGACGCCCACCACCTCCGCGCCGTCGGCCCGCAGCGCCTCGACGAAGCCCGGCAGCAGCTCCCCGTGCAGCTGGATGGCCACCCGGCGCCCCGAGACACCCTCCTCCAGCAGCCGGTCGAGGACCTCGGCCATCGACTCCGAGGCCGGCGACCACTTCTCGTTCAGTCCGGCGGCCCGGATGGCGCCGCGCACCTTCGGGCCACGCGCCAGCAGCTCCACCGCGGCCAGCTGCTCCAGCAGCGCCTCGCCCAGCCCCCAGCCCTCGGCGGCCTCCACCCAGCCGCGGAACCCGATGGCGGTGGTGGCCACGACCACGTCCGGCGCGTTCGCGATCAGGTCCTGGGTCGCGGCGAGCAGTTCGGTGTCGTCCGGCAACGGGACGATCCGCAGCGCGGGCGCATGCACGACCTGCGCGCCGCGCCGCTCCAGCAGTGTGCCCAGCTCCTCCGCCCGCCGTGCCGCGGTCACGCCGACGGTGAACCCGTCCAGCGCCCGCACGGCGGCCGGACCCTCGTGCTCCTGCTGCTGATGGTGGTGCATGGTCGCCGTCCCGGTCCGCCCAGAGTGGTGTGCTGCGTGCTGCCCCGCACCGCCGCGGCTCGGGCGGCACGGGCTAGGAAGGTGCCCAGCCTGCCAACGGCACATGACAGGCCCGGTCCCTCAGTATTTCCCGTCTGTTACGGGCGTCCCTCGCGCCCCGCCCGAGCAAGGTGGTGTTCCCGTTGCCCACGTGACTGGCGGGGCGCCTCAGACCTCCGCATACACCGGCCGCGGAGCCCCCTCCCCCGCTTCCGACGCCGCCGCGGCCTTTCCGCGCGCCACCGGCCGCAGGTATACGGCCCAGGTCACCGCGCCGCACACCACGTAGCAGACCAGGAACGACACAAACGCGGGTGTCCCCGAACCGGTCGCTGCGAACGACTGCCGGAAGGCGAGATTGATCCCCAGCCCGCCGAGCGCCCCGACCGCCCCGATCAGCCCCATCGCGGCCCCGGAAAGCCGCCGCCCGTACGCCGCGGCCTCCTCTCCCGCGAGCCCCTGCCGTACCGCCTGCGCCTGGAAGATCCCGGGAATCATCTTGTACGTGGAGCCGTTGCCGAGCCCCGTCAGCACGAACAGCGCAATGAACCCGATGAGAAACACCGGCAGGGACCGCTCGGCCGACGCGTAGATCACCACGGCCGTGGCCGCGCCCATCGCCGCGAAATTCCCCAGCGTGATCCGCGCACCACCGAACCGGTCCGCCAGCCGCCCGCCGACCGGCCGCACCAGCGACCCCAGCAGCGGCCCGATGAACGTCAGCGACGCCGCCTGCAGAGGCGTCCGCGCAAACTGGCTCTGCAGGACGAGCCCGAAGGCGAAGCTGTACCCGATGAACGAACCGAACGTGCCGACATACAGCAGCGCCATCACCCAGGTGTGCCGCTCCTTGGCCGCATCCACTGCCGCCCCGGTGTCATTGGTCACCGGTCCCAGGTTGTCCATGAACAGCGCCGACAGCACCGCCGCGGTCACGATCAGCGGCACGTATACCGCCAGCACGATCCGCGGCTGCGCGGCCCCCGCCGTACCGATCACCAGCAGCCCCAGCAACTGAATCACCGGCACACCGATATTCCCGCCGCCGGCATTCAGCCCCAGCGCCCACCCTTTCTTGCGCAGCGGATAGAACGCGTTGATGTTCGTCATCGACGAGGCGAAATTCCCCCCGCCGACACCGGCCAGCGCCGCCACGACAAGGAACGTGCTGTACGACGTCCCGGGTGTCATCACCACCGCCGCCGCACCCGTCGGCACCAGCAGCAGGAGCGCGCTGAACACCGTCCAGTTACGCCCCCCGAACCGCGCCACCGCAAAGGTGTACGGCACCCGCAGCACGCCGCCCACCGCCGTCGGCATCGCCACGAGGAAGAACTTCCCGGCCGGGTCGACCCCGTACTCGGGACCCATGAAGAGCACCATCACCGACCACAGGCTCCAAATGGAGAACCCGATGTGCTCGGAAAAGACGGAGAAAATCAGATTCCGCCGCGCAATGCGCTCCCCGCTCTCCGCCCAGAACTTCTCGTCCTCCGGCTCCCACTGCTCGATCCACCGCCGTCCCTGTCGCGGACGACTCCCGTCACGACCACCCCTGGGGTCGCCGCTCCCTGCTTTCGTAACCACCTCGGCCGCCATCCCGCCTCCCAAGCTTCTCGACTCCTCCTTGAAGCTAGGGACGCCGGGTTTCCACCCGATGCCGCCCGATGACACCGGCGAAACCTTGCACTCACGGGGCGGGGTGGGGGGCGGTGAGGGGGCCGGCGGCCACGGGCCCGCTGCGGCGGCCTACTCGGCCGCCACCCGCGGCGGGCTCATCCAGATCGTGTCCTCGCAGATGTCCATCCGGGACCGCTTGCCCCTCTCGTCCCGGACCGGTATCGCCCATCCGGTCCGGTCGCGCGGGGCGGCGACCACGGCCATCTCATTGCTCACCAGGCAGGACTCGGACGGACGGCCCTGGTACGCGTCCCGGTAGCGCAAGCTGGTCGTCACCGTCGCGCCGCGCCGCAGGTCGATCGGCGCGGCCGCCCCACGCCCCTTCCCGTCGGACTCCGGTCCCTTCCCGACATGCACCGCGACCACTGGGAACCCGTGAAAGACACAGGGCTGCGCCCCCTTGTTGACCACCGACAGCCGGGCCTCGCGATGCATACTGCGCGGCACCTTCTTCAGCACGGTGAGCTTCCACCGCAGGCTTTTCGTCGTGCAGTTGGCATGCAGGGCCGCCATCCGGGCGGAACCACAACCGACGACGCCCAGGCCGAGGGTGAGGGTCAAAGTGAGCGCGGCCGTGCTCGCCGCCAGAAGTGAGCGTCGCCGCACGACTCCCCCTGATTCGTTGTGGACACGGTTCCCTGCAGTTAAGGAAGCGTTTCACGCGCCCGGGGTTGCCTGCCCGCGGCCCGGAGCCTCACCGTCGTACGGCCCCGACGCCCATCACCGCCGCATCCCCGTCCGGCAGCCACCACCCCTCCCTGGGAACCGACAACCAGCCGTCCCGCTCACCCAGTTCCCGCACCGCCGCCCGCAATGCCTCCAGTCCGGGATGGCGCAGCCCCCGCCGCCACACCATCGACACGGGCGACAACGGCACCGGATCGACCAGCGGCCGCAACACCATCCCCGGCACCTCGATGAACTCCACGCTCGCCAGCACCGACCACCCCCGCTTGCGCACCACCCGCACAAACTCCTCCGGCCCCTCGATCTCCGGGAACGTCGCCGCCATCGCCATCCCCCGCCCCTGGAACAGCCGCGCCGCCAGATCCGTCCACTCGGCGGTCTGCGCGTTCCCCGCACCCGCGTAGAGGGTCTCGCCGGCCAGCGCTGCCAGCGGCACGGCAGACCGCGCGGCCAGCGGATGGTCCTCGCTCAGCAGCACCGCCATCGGCTCCAGCCGTACGGGCTGATGCACCAGCCCGGCCCGGACCCCCGACGGCAGCCCCGCGAACCGGCCGAACGACACGTCCAGCCGCCCCGCCGCCAGCTCCCCCGCCGCCCCGGCCAGCCCGCTGTGAAAACGGGCAACCAGCTCACAGCTCTCCGGCACCCGCTCCCGCGCCTCGTCCAGCACCCGGTACGCGGTCCCGAGCGGCGCCCTGACATCCACCAGCAGCGGCCGCTCGACGGCACCCCGGAACGCGGCGACCAGCTCGTCCTGCGCACTCAGCACCCGGCGCGCATACGGCAGCAGCCGCTCCCCGTCCACCGTCAACGCCACCTGCCGCGTGCTCCGCACGAAGAGACCGGCCCCCAACTCCCGCTCCAGCCGCCGGATGTCACGACTGAGCGCCTGCTGGGCGACGTAGAGGCGAGCGGCGGCCCGGGTGAAGTGGAGCTCGTCGGCGACGGCGAGAAACGCCCGCAACAACCGAGGCTCGATGTCGTACGCCATCGCCCCATCCTCCCCACTCACAACCCAGGTGCGTAAATGGCCGCCACCCAGGTGTTGGACGCCCGCAGGCCCCGCCCGCGACCGTAGACACATGATCCTCTTCCTCGCCGCCCGCCCGGTGACCGCCCCTCCCATGCGTCCCGCGCCGTCTCGCCGCCCCACCCCGCACGCACGCCCCGCACCTTCCGCACGCGTGCCCCGCAGCCCGCGACCCGCCACTCCCCCACGGAATACCGAAAGCGCCCGGCCGACGCCTTCCGTACCGCCTGCGGCCGACGGGCCTGGCCGCCGCCCGCCCCACCGCCGTCTCCTCGCCCCCTACCAGCACATCTTCGCCCTGCCCGGCACCCGTGCCTTCACCGCCGCCAACCTGCTGGCCCGCCTGCCCATGGGCATGCTCAGCGTCAGCGCGGTCCTGATGATCGCCGGCACCCGCGGCTCCTACGCACTGGCCGGCGCCGTCACCGCCACCGGTCTGGCGGCAACGGCGCTGGTCGGTCCGGCGACCGCCCGCCTGGTCGACCGCCACGGCCAGGCCCGCATCGCCGTCCCTGCCACCGTCCTCGCCGTCCTCGGCTCCCTCTCCCTCCTCCTCTGCGTCCGCTACGACGCCCCCACCTGGACCCTCTTCGCCTCCTACGCCGCCACCGCCACCACCCCCAACACCGGCGGCATGTCCCGCGCCCGCTGGGCCCACCTCTTCCGCGACGACCCCGCAGCCCGCCACACCGCCAACTCCTTCGAACAGGCCGCGGACGAACTCTGCTTCATGCTCGGCCCCGTCCTCGCCACCCTGCTGTGCACCACCCTCTTCCCCGAGGCCGGCACGGCAGTGGCGGCGGCCTGCCTGCTCACCGGCGTCCTCCTGTTCGCCGCCCAGCGCCACACCGAGCCCCCCGTCGCCGCCCGCGCCTCCCGCTCCCGCCCCCGTTCGCCGCTCCGTCTGCCCGGCCTGCCGCCGCTTCTGCTCACCTTCCTCGCCACCGGGGCGATCTTCGGGTCCCTGGAGGTCGTCACCATCGCCTACGCCGACGATCACGGCGTACGGTCCGCCGCAGGCGGCATACTCGCCCTCCAGGCAGCCGGTTCCTGCGCGGCGGGCCTGCTCTACGGCTTGCTGCGCCCCGCCAACCGGCCCGCACACCCCTCGCGCCGCTTCCGTCTCTGCGTCGGCGCCATGGCCGCCCTGATGCTGCTCCCCCTCCTCGCCGCCCGGACCGGCAGCCTGACGGCACTGACCGGTGCCCTTCTCCTGGCGGGCATGGCCACCGCCCCGACCATGGTCACCGGCATGGGACTGATCCAGTCCCGCACCCCGGCAGACCGGTTGAACGAAGGCATGACCCTGGCCGTGACCGCTCTGCTGAGCGGAATCGCCACCGGATCGGCGGCGGGCGGCTGGGCCGTGGACCACCTCTCCGCCCCCGGACCGGGCCCCGCCCCCGGCCCCGGCCTCGCCTACACCGTCCCCGCCGCAGCCGCCGCCCTCGCCCTGGCCACCGCGGTGCTCACCTCGCTCGGCCGGCAAACCAAAAAGCCGTTGCCCCCCCAGGATCCACGC
>NZ_JBEZJZ010000157.1:0-15068 GCF_040651455.1 Streptomyces sp. NPDC048483 | reverse complement strand
TCGGCCTCGGCCGGCGGCAGTGAGGCGCGCTCGGTCGCCGCTCGGATCTCGTCGGTGCTCACGAAGCTGACCCCGGCTTCCATGGCGATACCGGCGTGCGCCTTGGAAGGGCGCTGGGCGGCCCACGCGAGAGTGGTTCGGGCGGGCGGACGGGTGAGGCTGCTGCCGTCACACGCTCGGGCCACCCTTCCGGCGCCCGCCCCTCCGCGAGACCTGGTGAACCGGTGTTCAGCCGTCCTCGTTCGGCGGTTCCTTCTCGGGCTCGGTGCCGGGTGCACCGGGGTCGACGGGAGGTGACCCGGCAGACGGGCCTGGTGTGGCTGCAGTGAGCCCGGGGCCCGTCACCGCCGGTGCCGGTACCGTCCGCGCGGCCGCAAGGAGGCCCAGGATCGCCAGGACCAGCACCCCCAGGCCGAGGACGATGGCCACACAGCCCGGGGTCGGGTAGTTCCACAGGAACAGCGCCACAATTCCCGCGACGAACACGATTCCCGTCGTCCAGCTGCGGTGACCGTCGAGCCAGCGCCCCATGCCGCCCGTGCGCAGCCCCACCCGGGCGAGGAGCCGCCCGGCGGATTCGGTGGCGCGCACGGTGGCGCGGCGAATCGCGCGGGCGCCGCGTCCGGGCCCGTACAGGTAGCCCGCGATCACGACGATCACTGCGATGACCAGCACCGTACGGGTGCTCTGCTGCAGGAACCGCACAAGGTTGTCGTACACGACGGAGGCGGCGTCCGGTGACTGCACTGTGGGCTGGATGGAGTCCAGGTACTTCTGGCGGAAGAAGGCGAGCGCGATGAGAAGCAGAACCATCATCACGCCGATGCCGACTCCCGCGCTCATCATGGCCACACGGTGCGCGGGCCCCACCCACACAGCAAGCGCCGCCAGTACGACCACGAGCACGGGCAGCCAGACGCCGACGATGTTCAGCAGGCGCATGGCGTCCTGGGCCTTGTTCAGCTTGTCGGTCTTGACCAGCACGATGGACTTGTCGATGTCGGGGATCTTGTCGGCCTTCTCGAAGCCCGCGGCGACCAGCTTCTTCTGCACTTCTTTGATCACCGTGCCGATGTTGAGGCTGATGGTGTTGCCCTTGGCCTCGACGGCGCTGCCGCCTTCACCAGTGAGGACGTTCACCACCGCCGCGTGTGCCCTGCGGTTGGCGTTGTCCCATGCATTCTCGAACTGGTCGCTCGTCACGACCTTGTTCACCACTCCGTGGACCACGTTGGTGACGCCGCTCTTCAACGCGCCCGCCAGCGCGCCCGACCTGTCGACCACGGCCGGCGGGGCGCCGGCTTTTTGCAGGGCGCGCGTGAGTGCGGCGGTGATCTCGTCGGTGTTGATGTAGCTGACGACCCGGTCCGTCACACGGTTGGTCAGCGCGCTCTGGACCGCGGGCGCCTTGCCGATGGGCGCGACGGTTTGGACGTACTGGTTGGTGTCGGAGACCTGGGAGTCCACCCAGGTGGCGACGACGCTGAGGGGCGCGAGGACGAAGGCCAGAACCAGAAGCAGGGAGGTGACGGCGTAGCGCAGCCGGCGATGCCGTATACCGGCGGCGCGGCGAAGATGCTCGTATTCCGCCCGCTCAGTGGCGCTCAAGGGGCCCTGGGGGCCTTTGGGGGCAGGGGCAGCAGGCGACGGGTCCATGGGTGCTCCTTCGCGCAGGTCCTCGATTCACCATCACTCCGTCCGGGCGGATTCACGTCACCCGTGACGGGCGACCTACCGGCCGGGGCCAGGGTTTCCGGCAGGAGAGCGCCCTTCCGACCCGCTCCCCCGGTTTGTCGCTCACGCTCGCCCCGGCGTACGGCGTACGGCGTACGGCGCCGGCACGGACTCGCCGACATCTTTGGCCTGCAACAGCAGTGGAGGCATGCTCAGGGCGGGGGTTGTCATGGTTCCGGCAGTTGGCGCATTTCCAGAACTCGCAGGCCCAGGTCCTGGAAGCGGATGAGGAGCCCGTAGAGGTGGGCCTCGTCGGTCACCTGGCCGAAGAGGACCGTCTGCTCCGGAGCGCGCGTGTTATCGAGCTCGGGAAACTCCTCGACCGCGGCGGCCGGCAGGCGGCCCGTCACGCGGAACTCGTATCGCATGAGCGCGGCCTTCCCTCCGTCGGTGAAGTCGTCCCTTTCGATGCTGAACGACCACCCGGCCCGGCCGCATCACCCGGACAAGGTGACCTCCCGTCCCCGCTCGTGGGTCAGAGCAGATGGAGCTCCCGTGCGCGCCGTACGGCATCGCTGCGGCGGGAAACCGCGAGCTTGCGGTAGATGCTCCGCAGATGCGTCTTGACCGTATTGACCGACAGATACATCGCTTCGGCGATCTCTTCCGTCGACACGAGCACGACCGGTCGGCTCAAATGTGCCGGCGCGGACGCGAGCCTCGCCGGCAGGGAGTGATCGACAACGTCGGCGGACCTGGGCTGCCCCACCTCCTCGGGCAGCACGACCTCGTGATGGCCCAGTGCCTCAAGAACATAGGCCCAGAAGACCCCGGGCGCCCTGTCCTCGTACTCGGTGGTCAGCCACACCACCGGGCCCGGGCGGGGCGGAGGCTGTCTGCCCGTCGACTCACGGTCACTGTTGGCGCCTCGGGCAACCATGACCGCGCCGCCGAGCGTTCACCCACCCCGGGTGATGCGACGGCCGGCCACAGATTGTGCAATGACAGACGGCGAGCGGAGCGGTGCCGTTCAAGGTCAGGCGGGCCCGAGAACAAGCCCGTGCACGAGCTGCATGATGTCTGGAGGCCGCATGGACACAGATGCCGGCGCCCGTGGCCGCAGGGCACAGCGCTGGTACGCGCGCCTGGCCCTGGTGGCCACAGCTGCGGCGGTCCTGATCCTTCTTGCGTTCGCCGGGCTCAGGAGCGTCGTCCTGCTGGGCGCCGGGCTGGCCGGACTGACCATCGCCGCGGCGGGTGCGTGGTGGGCACTGACGCGGCGCGGACTCACCAGGGCGCTGGCGAGCATCCTGTCCGCCGTGGCTCCGGCCGTCATACTCCTGCTCTACGCATGGGCCGGTCTGCTGTGGGTCGTACTCGTCTCGGTGGCCCTGGGGGCACTGGCGGTCTCCGCCGGCGGCGCCGCGCTCGGTGGGGATGCCCGGCCGACGCGCGCACCGGAAGTTCCGGCCGCGCCGCCCCAGCACCCTTTCCTGATCATGAATCCCCGCTCGGGCGGCGGAAAGGTGGGCGCATTCCACCTGAAGGAACGGGCGGAGGAACTCGGCGCCGAAGTACACCTGTTGGACACCACCCACCACGAGGACGTGGTCGCGCTCGCGCGCAGAGCCGTGGAGAACGGCGCCGACCTCCTCGGCGTCGCCGGCGGAGACGGCACACAGGCCATGGTGGCCGGCGTGGCCGCCGAACACGGCATCCCGTTCATGGTGATCTCCGCCGGAACCCGCAACCACTTCGCACTCGACCTCGGCCTGGACCGGGACGACCCCTCGGCCTGCCTCGACGCCCTCACCGACGGAGTCGACCTCCGCGTCGACCTCGGTTTCATCCAGGGCCGGCCCTTCGTCAACAACGCGTCCTTTGGAACGTACGCGTCCATCGTCCAGAGTCCCGCGTACCGCAACGACAAGGTGCGGACCATCCTGGAGATGCTTCCGGACCTGCTGACGCACCAGCGCGGCCCGAGGCTGGCCGTCCGCGCTGCGGACACAGTCATCGAGGCACCCCAGGCGGTTCTGGTCAGCAACAACCCCTACCGCCAAGGCGACCCCGCCGGACTGGGACGGCGGGAGGACCTGAATGCGGGCGTCCTCGGGATCCTGGGCATCAGGGTCGACAACGCGGCGCAGGCAGCCGGGATCCTGAGAGGCAGGCACGCGCAGGGCTTCACCGCCCTGACTGCCCGGGAGGTCGTCATCGACGCCGACGAGCCCGAGATCCCGGCCGGCGTCGACGGCGAGGCGCTCACCCTGCCGACCCCCGTCCACTGCACGATCCAGTCCCGCGCCCTGCGCGTACGCGTGCCCCGGCACCGCCCTGGTGTGCCGCGGCCGAAGCCCCCGATGGACTGGTGGCGACTGCGCAGGCTCGCGTTCTCGACGGGACGTCGCACATCAGGCACAGGCGGCGGACAGCCACGCGCCCGGCGCGCCTCACCGAGGACGCCTCACTGGTGAACTGGCACCGAACCGGGCTGATGACCGGTTGACCGTGCTCCCACGCCGGCACCGGTCATTGCTGAAGCTCTCTCGCCTGGGCTGACGTCAGCCGGACCGATGCCACTTTCCTCGCAACTTCGCAGGCGCGAGGTTGGCCGTTCCCTCAGCGGAAGGGTCGACACCCAGGCGATGGGCCGCGGCACCACCGTCACCGGATGAACGACAAGCCGAGGGCGCGTCGTCAGGCTCCCGTCGTCCGCCGCGGGGCGGCCCGGAGACCGGCGGCAGGCCCTAAGCGTCCTTGTTGGCCTTGAGCTTTCGCCACACCGTGCCGAGCGCCCGCAGATCGTCCTGGTCGAGGAGGTCCGTGAAAACGGGGGCGAGACACTCGCGGCGGGTGGCGTCGGCCGCCTCGAAGAGCTGGTGCCCCTCGGGGGTGAGCGAGACCTCGACGGAGCGGGCGTCGCGGGCCGAGGGGGTGCGGGTGACCAGACCTCGGCTCTGGAGGGCGTCGACGACGCGTGAGACCTGGCTGCGGCTGAGCATGGTGCTGTTCCCCAGGACCGAGGCCGGAACGGGGTCGGGGCTGGAGGCCAGCCAGAGCAGGACCTCGAACCAGGAGACCGGGAGGTCGTGCGCCTTGCTCAGGGCGCGGTCCACGCGGTCGGTCAGGACGGTCCCGGCCCAGACCAGCCCGTAGAAGGCGTGGTCGGCCACCGGCATCTCCGCCTGCGTGAGCTTCTTCTTCGACATGCCCTCAGTTTAGCGATTGCGTGCACACGCACGTAAATGTACGGTGTGTGTACACGCACTCAAATGCGCGACACCCCCGCGCCACGAAAGGCCTCCCCATGTCTTCCCAGTCCCCCAAGGTCGTCCTGATCACCGGCACCTCCTCCGGCATCGGCCTCGCCGCCGCCGTCTCCGCCGCACGCGCCGGCTGGACGACGGTCGCCACGCTGCGTGATCCCCGTCGCTCCGAGGCCCTGCGCAAGGCCGCCGCCGAGGCGGGCGTGGAGCTCGACATCCGCCGGCTCGACGTCACCGACGAGGCCTCGATCACCTCCGCAATCGACGGCGTGCTCGCGGACTACGGACACCTGGACGCCGTCGTCAACAACGCGGGTGCCGGACACCTCGGCACCCTGGAGAACGAGTCCGTGGCCGAGGTCCGCAAGGTCATGGAGGTCAACTTCTTCGGCGTGCTCAACGTCTCGAAGGCGGCCATGCCCCACCTGCGCGCCTCCGGCGGCCGCCTGATCACCGTCACCAGCGTCGGCGGCGTCATCGGACAGCCCTTCAACGAGGCCTACTGCGCGGCCAAGTTCGCCGTCGAGGGATACATGGAGAGCCTGGCCCCCGTGGCCGCGGCGCACGGCGTGTCCGTCTCCGTGATCGAGCCGGGCGCCGTGGCCACCGAGTTCGTCGCCAACGTCGGCGTCGACCTGGAAGCGGCTGTCGCCGATGCCGGGGCATACGCGCCCCAGCTGAACGCCTACCTGAACCGCACGATCTCCCAGTTCCTCGACGGCGCGCAGACCGCCGAGGCCGCCGCCGAGTCGGTGATCGAGGCGCTGACCGCGGACGAGCCCGCCTTCCGCCTCCAGACCTCCGACTGGGCCCGAGACTTCGTGGGCACCAAGCTCACCGACCTGGACGGCTCCGCCGTCCTCGGCATCACCAACGACTGGGTCGCCTGACCGCGCCCACCCCGCGAGGGGGCGGGACCCCGCAGGCGCTGCTCCCTCGGTCCGTGCCCGCACTCCGGGTACGGGGCGTACGAACCGGCCTGTTCAACGAGACGCCCCCGGCCCTCGGAGCGGTGGGACGGCTCCCGCCTTGCGGACCGGACCTGGGGCACGCCCGCTATTCACCGTCCCATTGCACCGCGGTGAGCACGGCCCCGCCGTGCCGGCGTGCGTAGCGGCAGCTCACCGGATGGTCGAAGATCACTTCGGCGACACCGGTGACCGGCCGGAGGCCGGCGAGGAGGGCACCGTCCGGCAGCCCGGCCGCCGCCTCCCTCAGCACCGTGTCGCCGGGCTGATTCGGTTCCTGCTGTGGAGGAAGCCGGCGGTCGTCCCCGGTCGGTTCGGTGCCCGTCGGCACCGGACGAATGCCTGTCGAAGACACGGCCTTGACGCCTCATGGCAGACCGGCAGCGTCCGGTGCTGCTCTGAAATCTCAATACCCCCTATTCCCCGGCTCGTTGGTGTTGGTGGCGCGAGCCCGCTGCATGGCGACTTCTTGATACGGCGATGTCGACGAGGGCGGCCGTCTTCTTCCTGGTGCTGTCGGTCGTGGAACCGGTCAGCTCGTGATGGCAACGGCGCCCGGGGCGTGTGCCCGGCCGCGCGCCTCAGGGCGGGTAGCGCGGTCGAGGTCCTGGGTTCACCCCCGTTGCGGTACCGAACATGTTCTGGGCGACCACGTGCACCCATACGTTGGTTCCGGGGACATAACGCGGGAACTGGACCGGACAGCCACGTATGAAGAGGAGTCTTTGGGCCGCTTCGTCGTCGAGTTCGCGCACGACGGACCTCACCGCGCTGACCGATTTGTAGATCAACCGGCCGTGCCGTGCCCTGAAGTCGCGCACCACGTCCGGGTCGTTGGTGACCAGGGTGTCCGGCACCGAGAACCCGGCCTGGCGGATCAGCTGGGACTGGTAGGGCTTCGACCGGTTGGAGGCCGAGGCGGCGGTGCGGTTCATCACGCAACCGGGCGCGATCTCGGTCCAGTTGCTCAGCGCCTCGACGGTGCGGCCCACGGCTGCCTCGATGATGATGCTGCAAGCGATTTCGACCAGTCCTTGGTGGCACTCGACGCATATCTCATAGCGGTCTGCAGGCTTTTGCATGGGTGGAGCGGCTTCGCCGCGACACGATCAACCGCTCGCACTACCGCGGCGTTGATGGCAATCTGACCTCGCCACCGATGGGGGCGGTAGAAAGCCAGGAGGGCGTGGCTATGGCGGTTGCGGTGCCGGACGATATACGGAATCAGTGCACGCAGCTGGGGCCTGGCGCCGCATACGCGCTGAAGGTGCTGTGCGCTCAGTTGGCGGATGATCCGCTGATGGGCACCCCAGGGTGGGAACCGTCGATGTACGTGGTCCATGTCGACGGCGAGACCTTTGACGGTTGCCCGGCGCTGGACGTTCATTACGCCTACGGGCCGCCGGCGCTGGACGAGGGCATGGTGCAGGTGCGCGGGGTGGACGTGCTGCCCCACGCGCCTGCGCGGACGACAGAGCCCGAGCACGCCGGCCGCAACGGGGGACCGCTCGAGGACGCGGTGCAGGCACGGCAGGCGACCGAAGCGTGGCAGCGCATCGAAACCTGGCTGCGCCGGCACGCCCCCACAACGCACGCCGCGCTCAAGCCCGGCGCGTCGGAGAGCGAGGTAGCCGCTCTGGAGGAGGCCCTTGGCGTGCGGGTCCCGGTATCGCTGCGGGCGCTGTGGCGTCTGTGCGCGGGAAGCCTCGACGTTCGCGGGACAGGGCTGTTTCCGGATCACGGCTGGGCCTTGATGGACCTTGACACGGCGGCGAAGTCATACCAGGGACACATGAACAGCCGGCATCGGCAAGAGCAGCAGTTCGGCGAGGAAGAGGGGATGCCGCTTTGGAAGCCGTCCTGGATTCCGTTCTGCTCGTGGAGCGTCACGGATCTGAGCTATGGCAGGTTCGTTGACGGCGAGACGGGCGAAACTGGGAGCTGGGATGAAACAGGTGAGCGCACAGTCGAGGACAAGTCGCTGACCATGCTCCTGGAGGAGATGGCCGACAGGCTGGAGTATCCGAAGCTGCTCCCGGGCTACAAGCCGGGGCTGATCGGCGGAATGCTGGTGTGGGGGCCGCCGCACACTCCTGACGAGAGGGCCTTGTGGGAGCCGTGGAACGGCTAAGGCGCGGGAAGAGGGGGCGGACGCATGTCCGGCCCCCCTCTTTGCGTGTAGCGGGGAGGTGAGAACCTGCTGCGCCAGGCGCAGGTTGTCGCTACGCCTGTGCAGTGCTCGAAGCCTGGGTTGCTGACGAAGAACCCGTCGTCATCAAGCAGCCACCATGTCTTGGGCTGCAGCTGCTTGAACGCGCCTGGTTCTCTGTGGAGTTGATGGCGGCCCCGGCCGCATCGCTCGGTCCCGCTGGGGCCGTCGGTGGCAGTCCGCGTGTCGGCGAGCAGCCCGAAGTCAGCGCTGTCGTCGCCCATCTTGTCCGTGAAGAGCTGAGCGCATTCGTCTCCGGAAGAGACCTGGTTGACGCCGCCTGGGAAGCCTCCGCTCTCGTGGGTGGGCCATGGCGTACTCGTCGCAGTCCGTTGTGCCGACAGAGGTGTCTGCCGTGTGCTTTGTCCAGCTAGTTGGGCACACGATGGCGCGGCTGTCGTTCTTGGTCCACGGGGCGCCCGTGGTGGGGTTGGTGACCTTGATGTCCGGGCCCAGGTAGTGAACGAGGGAGTCCCACTTCTTCGGCCCTGCGTGGTCGGGCATCCGCTCTTGCATCAGCCAGTAAGAGGGTCTTGCGGGTCGGTGGCGCTCTTCGGCGGAGGCCGCCGGGTCCCGGCCGGACAACGGGCGGCCCGAGTTCTCCCGCGCGGTGGTTGTCCGAGCTCATGCCCGGCAAACGTGCGGCCTATCGGATCACTGGGTTCGCATATGCGGTAATGAGAAGCCAGAAAAGCCACGTCTGCAATTCACGCAGGCGGCCCGGGTATCGAATTCGTCCGCGAACCAAGGATGGAAAGTCCCTGGTCAGGAGGCCGTAGGGCTTGAATCAACCGGCGACTTCCAGGACGCCCCGATATGCCAGCCGGACAGGGCCATTCGGCTGGCAGGTGCAATGGGCTCACCCATGCAAGCGTTCGGCGTCCCGTAGCGTCAGCAATAACGCAGGCTGCAATTGGCCTTGCCTTCCCCGATTTTTGTGAGGCGTTTCTTCGTGAGTCTGAGTATCCGCAACCAGTTCCCCGGCACCGTCACGTCCGTCACGTCCGGCGAGGCCATGGCAACCGTGAAGGTCCGGCTGGCTGGTGGGCAGGACGAGCCCGGTGCACTACCGGCGCGTGATGATGCTGCCGGCCCTGACCCCGGCCATCGGGAAG
The DNA here is from genome assembly GCF_040651455.1 of Streptomyces sp. NPDC048483. Lineage (NCBI taxonomy): Bacteria > Bacillati > Actinomycetota > Actinomycetes > Kitasatosporales > Streptomycetaceae > Streptomyces > Streptomyces sp. NPDC048483. The sequence goes on along the minus strand of NZ_JBEZJZ010000157.1, from coordinate 5,833 downwards.
CGCGTGCTGCTGATCGCGCAGAGGGTGCAGAGGGTGCAGGCCGGCAAGGACACCCTCCGCGATGTGACGTTGGGTCGTAGTGACGGCGATTCCCTGGTGGCCGCATGGCCACGCCGAGGCGAAGGCGATGACGTGGGACGCCGACAGGATGCCCCTGTATGAGCATCACCGGGCACCATCTGAACCGCAGGTGGCAGCGATGTCACTAGGATCCGCCACGTGGCAGAAATCATCGACAACGAGCCGAACAGGTATGACGGTCGCGTCAGCCGGCCCACCCGGGACCAGGTCATCGGCCGCATCGCGGACCACCTTGCCGCCCGGCGGCCAGGGCATCCGCTGCGGGTTGCGGTGGACGGCATCACCGCCGCCGGCAAGACCACCCTGGCTCGCGCCCTCGCCACCGCGGTGGATGACCGGGGCCGACCGGCGGTCCACCTGTCCATGGACGGCTTCCATCACCCGCGCGCCCATCGTCACCGGCAAGGCCGCGACTACGCGATCGGCTACTACCAGGACGCCTACGACTTCCCCGCGTTCGTACGATCCGTCCTCGTCCCCCTCGGCCCCGGCGGCGATCACCGCTACCGCAGCCGCATCATCGACTTGGCCGGCGACCAGGCGATCGACGAACCGCCGGTCGCTGCCCCCGCCGACGCGGTCCTGGTGGTGGACGGCAGCTTCCTGCAGCGCCACGAACTGGCCGGTCTGTGGGACGAGGTCGTGTTCGCCGACACCAGCTTCCTTGTCGCGCGCCAACGCGGCACCCGCCGCGACACCACGCTGTTCGGCAGCAGCGCACAGGCCGAGCACGCCTTCGACCATCGCTACCACGCCGCCTGCCGGCTCTACCTCGCCGAGGTCGACCCAGCCGCGCACGCGACGATCGTCGTCGGCAACGACGACCTCGATCACCCTGTGCTCCGGCGGATCGGCGGCAAGCACACCGGCACAGGCCAGAAGTCCTGACGCGAGCAATGGTCACCGACCGGGCGTGGGGCTTCCTCGGGCCGGTATCGAGAAGCGCACGATAGCCAATAGCGGCCGCAACGCCCGTCCACCGTCACTCCGGCGAGCGGGCCAAGCGAACGAGCCCGCCGGCGCCAGGAGTTCTCCCCTGCCCGCGCGCATGCCGAGCGCCGTGCCAAGCGCGTCCCCCAGCCGTGCCAGTCAAGGCAGTGAACGGCGGTCACCACGGCGCCTGGAGTACGCGTCGACAACGCCTCGTCAGGCGATAAACGAGCTTCATAGGAAGCAGTCGGGCTCGGTCCACGATGACGTCCTGGAGTTCAGGAGGTCGCCGCGCTTTTGTCGCTCGGCCACAGCCGACCCGCGGGCGTGGTAGACCACGGTGTCGTCGCGTTCTCCGTAGCGCCTGAAGACGTCGATCGCCTCGTCCCGGAGAATGCCGCGGATCACGCGGATTTCACGGCGGTCGAACTGCTCGTCCCCATCGTGCGGCATGGGCCCTTCGTCGAAACCGGTGAGCTGTTCCAGTCCGGGGCCCTCTCCGGCGATGGGCTGGTGCCGGATGCCGGATGCCGGATGCCGGATGCCGGATGCCGGACCACATTGCGGCGCCGTAACACATCACGCACGGGCGCCGGTTGACGACCAGTTCCGCCTCGACCTGCTCATCGGTGATCTTCCGCGGCGCCCCCGAACGCGGCCGGTCCACCAGCCCCTTCAGCCGGTGCGCGGCGAACTGCGCCCGCCACTTGCGCACCGTCTCCCGCGAGACACCCAGCATCTGCGCGACGTGCGAGTTCGACGCGCCCTCCGCACCGCCAGCACGATCTTCGAGCGCAGCACCAGCGATGCAGACGCCGTCCGCCGTCGCGACCAGCCCCGCAACACCCGGCGCTCCTGATCGGACATCTCCGGCGGCACACGGTTTTGGACTCGGCATCCACCCACCCCATCAACCACCCAGACGCTTCCAACTCACCGCATTAGAATGCCTGCTGGTGGTTCTCCAGCATGACGTCGAGACGTTCACGGAACAGAGGGCGGTCGAGATCGTTGTAAGCGCGGGCCCACAAGGGGTGGAGGTCCGGGAGGCGCTGTGCATCCTCGTGGTAGGCGGCGGTGAGTCCCAGAAGAGCGCTCGCCGGGTGGCCCGCGTCGAGCATCCGGGAGGCGTCGGCCAGGACAGTGGCTGTCTCCCCGGTGAAGGAGGGGTACTCGTCGCCAAAGGCGTCATTCGGTGCGAGAACGCCGATACCGATGCCGGACGGGTCGGGTTCGTGGCGCCAGCCGGCCGGCGGCGCAAGATCGAGGGGGATCTCCACGTCGCCGCCGTCGGGGTTCACCCCGTACTCCGGGGTGGGCCGGATACCGAGTTCGGCCGACAGGCGTGCCACCTGGGTGCGGCGGCGCTCTCCTCCGCTGCGCAGGGCGAGGGAGAGCAGAAAGGTGAGGCCGTCCAGGGTGTTCCCGCCGATGACGCCCGGCTCCTTGTGGCCGAAGGAAGCAACGGGATGGTCAGTGCGCCCGAGTTCCGGCGCGGGGACCACCCATCCGACGCAGGTGCCGGTGCCAAGGTCCGCGAAGGGCAGGAGTTCCGGTACGGACATGAACGGTACGTGGTGTCGGCGGAACACTTCCCCCGCGTAGCAGTACTCCCACCCCTGAGGCGCGCGGGGTACCTCGCACAGGTCGAAGGGCAAAGCAAAGCTGGTCTGCACGCGGGGAGCGTCGTACAGGCCCTCCTCGTACAGGTCCGTCGTGAGGAACCCCTCCTCCCAGGCGATGTCGACCATTTTGGCGAGTGCGGGTGGGGTGGGGAACGGGAACAGGTCGTCGGTCCAGCATGGTTGTGTAGTCATGGGCAGAGAGTGTCGCAGCCACGTGTGACGGTCGGCGAGCGCACGGCTGAAGCTTCCTCGGAACGACAGAATGACGCAGGCTAAGCAGGAAGTGGCGCCGAATGCAGCACGACCGAACCGGACAACGCTCGCGTGAGAGACCCTCACTGTCCACTGCCAACGAATTAACGACTCAGGACACTAGCGCCTACCCGGATGTCTGCAGTCTCTGCTTTTTCGGCCACGACCGAATTGTGCCGTTACCTGGATCACGTAAATATCGGGTTGCGTCCTGAATGTCATCGCAACGAACAGGGCGAAATGGCTGCAGGCCTACGTAGCAGCCGTCCGTCCCGTTGGTGAGAACTCCGCCCTGAAGCTGAGGGATGCTGCCAACGACCTTCGATCGCAGTTCTTCCATCTCGTTGTAGCCGTGACCGTGCTCCTCGTCGCCGGCGTCGGCGTCTGTGTCATCTGCTCGCGCAAGAATGCCCGGGTCATCTTCGTACAGCACACCAGTGTTTGGAGCTGCTCGGTCACCCACCGCTTCATCCTCGCCAGAGGGTGGCCCTTGCGATTCTCCTCGCTACGCGGGTGCCTTTGAAGCATGGCTGCAGAAGCGGGAGTTGAAGGAGTTCGCTGCCGCCGGCTTGCCTGACCCTGCCCGCCCGGCCCGTACCGTCAAGGAATCGGGGTGGGGTGGATGCAGTGCGGGCATGGGTCCACGTGATCATGGAGTTCTCTACGCTCAGTGATCACGAAGGGCGGCCGTGCCAGCGCTGCCATCTTGCCTGCTCGAACCCTCGGGGAGAGTTCGCTGCTGACCACCCGCTGGGCTGCCACCGGCGCCGGATCGCCGACCGGACGGTCTTCGAGCACGTCGTGCTGGCGCTGGTCCACAGCTCAGGCTACGAGCGCATCTCCACCCCCGGATGCTCCGACCGCACCATCAGACGTCGCGTCAAACAGTGTGCTGAACTGGGGATATCCGAGAGGGTCCACGCCCTCGCGCTGGAGGCGTACGACCGCATGATCGGCCTCGGACTGAGCGAGATCTCGGTGGACGGTTGCCTCACCAAGGCTCCGTCCGGCGGCGAGAAGGCAGGGCGTTCGCCGGTCGACCGCGGCAAGCAGGGGCGGAAACACTCGGTCGCCTCCGATGCCTGCGGCGTCCCCCTCGGGATCGTCTCCGACGGGGCGAACCGGCATGACTCGCCCCTGCTCGGGCCCGCCCTGGGCGCGGCGAAGGAGCAGGTCGGCGCGATGCCGGAAACCGTGAGCGTCAACCTCGACCGCGGCTACGACAGCGCCAAGTCCCGTGCGCTGATGGCCGAGCTGGGGTTCACAGCCGAGATCGCCCGCAAGGGAGGCCAGCACCGATCCAGGCCGGCAAGCGCTGGGTGGTCGAACGCACCCACTCGTGGATGAACGACTATGGCAAGCTCCGGCGTTGCACCGAGAGGAGCGGCGAGGTCGTGGACTTCTACCTCTACCTCGCCGCCGCACTCGTCACGCTACGTATGCTGATCCGCCGAGCTACAAGCACTATCCCCTGGGACGGCCGTCCCACCACACGCCGCCTCAAGTGATCCATCTGCCGGTCGGTCTTACTTCTCGGCCGTGCCGGGTTTCCCGCTGATGGACTCCTGATAGATGTCCGCGTAGGTGCGCGAATCCTTGACCAGGTCGTCGCAGAAGGCAGCGACGTCGTTGCCGATGAGTTCCAGGACTCCCTTGTCGGCCGCGACGCCCTCCTCGAAGAAATCGACTATCCCTGAGAGTAGGGTCCCGTCGGGCAAGTCGATCGGTCCGATCTTGAAGAAGTACTTCTGAATCTCCTTGTAGACGATCTGGTAATCCGGCGGGAGCGCCTTGACCCGCGCCATGTGCGCTCGCCACTGCTTCTTGCCCTCGATGATGTCTTGGATGCCCACGTCAGCCCCCTAGCTGGCCCAATTTCCTTGCGACGTTCCGGTTCAACTGCTCGCGCCACCGGTCGCGATAGCTCCGAGCCCCTTCTCCCCCGGCCAGTGCCGCGCAGAAGCCCTCGACGTCGTCGCCCAGCACCTCGTGAACGCTCTGCCCATCCGCCGCCGTTTCTTCGAGCAGCCCCAGGGCACCGTCGAGGATCGGCATCAGGTTGCGGCCCGTGAAGCCCGAGTAGGGGGAGAGATGAACCTTGATCTGTTCCCACGCCGCCCGGTAGTCGGCCGGCAATGCCTCGGCCCGGGTTTCGAACGCCTTCGATTCCCTGGTGAGGTCGCTGCCGGTAATGGTCTCCCAGAAGTTCATCTCCCGCCCTCCTTGAGCTTGTCGATTCGTGATGAGAGGTACTCCCATTTCCCCCAGAACCTCCCGAGTTCTTCGCGCCCCGCGTCGTTGAGCGCATAGAACTTGCGCGGCGGACCCATTCCGGATGGTCGTTTCGTCACCTGAACGAGCCCGTTCTTCTCCAGTCGCAGCAAGATGGTGTAGACCGTCCCCTCGACGACGTCGGCGAAGCCGAGTTCATTCAGCCGACGCGTGATGGCGTACCCGTAGGTCTCCTCCCTGCCGATGATTTCCAGCACGCAGCCCTCAAGCGTGCCCTTCAACATCTCCGTCAGGTCGTCCATCGCGGGTTCTCCCCTTCGATCCTCCCAGTACTGCGTAGCACCGAGTACCACTATACGGTATCACGGAGTAGCCCGCGAGCGGCGAGCGCGGGGCCACGGAAGCGATGCGAATCATCGGCGCCGCGCTGGGTGCGCGGCACGTGAGGGGACTGGACGTTGCTTGCAGGCGGGGACGTTGCCGTATAGGGACTTCTCCCTCCGCCTCACCGCAGTACTGGTCACGCTCCGCATGCTCATCCGACGCGCGACCAAGCTCTACCGCTGGGACGCCCGGCCCACCACCCGCCGCCTCAAGTGATCCATTTGCTGGTCGGTCTAACTGATCATTTCAGAATGAGTTCGGTGCGGCGGCTGGGAGTTGGCGGTGTCATCGGGCAGGGTCTGGTGGGTGGTTGATGATCTCGTCCCTGA
>NZ_JBEZJZ010000156.1:0-15473 GCF_040651455.1 Streptomyces sp. NPDC048483 | reverse complement strand
GACCGCTGTGCGGTACGCGCCGCTGCCGACCGCTGTGCGGTACGCGCCGCTGCCGACCGCTGTGCGGTACGCGCCGCTACTGACCGCTGTGCGGCACGCTCGCCGGGGCGGACGCCTCGGCGAGCGTAAAGGCCGTGTTGACCAGGGCGACGTGGGTGAAGGCCTGCGGGGTGTTGCCCAGTTGGCGCCGGTGTGCGGGGTCCCATTCCTCCGACAGCAGGCCCACGTCGTTGGCCGACGCAAGCACCTGCCCGAAGAGTTCCCGGGCGGCTTCCGGGCGGCCGGTCGCGGACAGCGCATCGGCGAGCCAGAACGAGCAGGCCAGGAAGGCCCCTTCGCTGCCGGGCAGCCCGTCGACCTCGCTCTCACCGGCGTAGCGGCGGACGAATCCGCCGTGGTCCAGTTCGTCGCGGACCGCGTCCACGGTACGGACCACCCGCGGGTCGTCGGGCGGCAGAAAGCCGGTCTTGACGATGAACAGTGTGGCCGCGTCGAGGTCCCGGCCCCCGTAGTGCTGGACGAAGACGCCGCGCCCGGCGTCGTAGCCGTGGGCGCAGACATCGGCGTGCACCGCGTGGCGCATCGCCCGCCAGCGGTCCGCCGGGGCCGGGAGTCCGGTCGCCTCGGCCATCCGAACGGCGCGATCGGCGGCGACCCACGACATGACCTTGGAGTGCACCCAGTGCCGGCGGCCGCCCCGGCCCTCCCAGAGGCCTTCGTCGGGGTCCTGCCAGTGCTCCTCCAGGAAGGACATCAACGCCTTGACCAGGCCCCAGACATGACGCTCCATCGGAATGCCGGCGGTCAGCGCCAGGTAGAGGGTGTCGACCACCTCTCCGTAGATGTCGAGCTGAAGCTGGTCGACGGCGGCGTTGCCGAAGCGGACCGGGGTGGAGTTCTCGTAGCCGGGCAGCCAGTGGGCATCGGTCTCCGGCAGGCGGCGCTCGCCCCCGACACCGTAGACGCTCTGGAGGTCGCCGGGGTCGCCGGCGATGGCCCGCACCAGCCACTGCCGCCAGGCCGCCGCCTCGTCGCGGAAGCCGCCGCGCAGCAGGGCGGACAGCGTCATGCTGGAGTCGCGCAGCCAGCAGAAGCGGTAGTCCCAGTTGCGTACCCCGCCGATGCGTTCGGGCAGCGAGGCGGTGGCGGCGGCGACAATGCCGCCGGTGGGGCGGTAGGCGAGGGCCTTGAGGGTGATCAGGGAGCGCACCACGGCGTCGGGCCAGGGGCCCTGGTAGCGGCAGCCGGCCGTCCAGTGCTGCCAGGCGTCGGCGGTCCGGCGCAGCAGGTGGTCGGGGTCGACGCGGTGGGTGGTGGGCAGGTGGGAGGGCTGCCAGGTGAGGACGAAGGGGACCCGCTCGCCGGCCCGTACGGTGAATTCGGAGCGGGTGCTGCTGTCATGGCCGAAGGTGTGGATGCCGGGGACGAGGCGCAGCCAGGCGGAGTCGGGTCCTGCGACGGCGATGCGGTGGTGTTCGGTACGTCGCACCCAGGGGGCGCTGCGCCCGTAGTTGAAGCGGAGCCGCAGGTCGCCGCGCATCTCGACGCTGCCACGCAGGCCTTCGACGATGCGGACGAGGCGGGGGGCGTGATCGCGCTGCGGCATGAAGTCGATGACTTTGACGGCGCCGTCCGGTGTCTCCCAGAAGGTTTCCAGGACGAGGGTGTCGCCGTGGTAGGCGCGGCGGGTGCACGACCCGGCCTCCACGGGGGCGATCCGCCAGTGGCCCTGGCGTTCGTCGCCGAGGAGGGCGGTGAAGCAGCTGGGCGAGTCGAAGCGCGGGAGGCAGAGCCAGTCCACCGAGCCGTCCTTGGCGACCAGGGCAGCGGTCTGCAGGTCGCCCAGGAGGGCGTAGTCCTCGATGCGTCCGGGCATGGCGACTCCCTCGGTGGGTTCCATTCTGGGGGCCGTCCCCGGCCCCCGCCCGGCGGGCACCTCGGCACGCGTCCCGCCCCGTCACCCGTGCGGCCGCGGGCCGCTTGTCCGGTTGCACCGGCTGTGCGACGGGAGGACGCTGTGCAGGGGGTGTGCCATCACCCCAGTTGTGGGGTGTGCCCTCACTCCAGAGGCGACAGCACTCCGGAGGGGAAGGGGTGCCCCCATGAAGCGTCCGCACTGGGTGCCTGAGGGGACGGACCAGGACACGCCCAACGTCGCCCGGGTCTACGACTGCTACCTGGGCGGATCGCACAACTTCGCGGCGGACCGGGAGATGGCGCGCAAGGCGATCGAGATGTGGCCGGACCTGCCCCGGATCATGCGCGCCAACCGCGCCTTCCTGCGGCGCGCGGTGCAGTACCTGGCCGGGGAAGGGTGTACGCGGTTCCTGGACATCGGGTCCGGGATCCCGACGTTCGGGGCGGTCCACGAGGTCGCGCGGGAAGTCCGGCCCGACGCGCGGGTGGTGTACGTCGACATCGACCCGGTGGCGGTGGCGCACAGCCGGCTGATGCTGCGGGACGACCCGCTGTGCGAGGTGGTACGGGCCGATATGCGCGATCCGGAGGGCCTGCTGGCCGAGCCCGCGGTCGCCGCGCTGCTGAGACCTGGGGAGCCGGTGGGGGTACTGCTGGTGGCCGTACTGCACTTCGTGACGGACGAGGAGGATCCGGGGCGGATCGTCCGGGTACTGCATGACGAGGTTCCGCCGGGCAGCGCGCTGGTGCTCTCCCATGCCTCGTCGGAGGGCCGCCCCGACCAGGCGGAAGGTCACCAGGAGCTCTACCGGCGGACGCCGACGCCGCTGACGATGCGGTCCCGGGCGGACATCACCGCGCTCTTCGACGGCTTCGTTCCCGTCGAGCCGGGCGTGGTCTTCCTGCCCGAGTGGCACCCCGAACGGCTCGAAACGGTCGGTCCGCACCCCGAGTTGACGACCGGCCTGGCGGGAGTGGGGCGCAGGCCGTGACCGCCCCACCGCCGGGGCCTGCGGAGGCATCCGCGGTCCGCTTCCGGGACGCCTGGTCCCGTCTCCTGCGCGAGGGCCATGGCGCGGCGGTGAGCCCGGGAATTCTGGGGCCGTTGGTGTCCCGTACGGCGGAACTGCTGGGGCGCGCCCACGGGGCGGAGCCGTTCCGGCCGGAGCCGGCCGAGCAGGCCGGGGCGCTGCTGGTGGACGCGCATTTCACCGATCCGGCGGTACTGGCGCGGGCGGTGGCGCTGCTGGAGGAGTGGCCGGTGGCGGACGGCCGCGGGCCGGAGCTGGTGGGGGCGTTCGCCGCGGGCTGGTCGGGGGCGCTGCGCGACCGGACGCTGCGCGAGCAGGAAGCGATGCGGCGGGCGGTGGACCTGGCGCGCCGGGGCGCGGAGAAGGCGCTCTATGCGTCGGAGGCCAGGTTCCGGGCGGTGTTCGAGACGGCCGCGATCGGGATCGGGATCGGCGATCTGGAGGGGAACATCCTGGCGGTGAACAGGGCGCTGACGGAGATGTTCGGTGCGCGTGCCGAGGACATGCGCCATCTGAGCGTCGACAAGCTGGTGCATCCCGAGGACGCGCCGGGGGTGTGGGAGGCGTACCGCGAGCTGGTGCGCGGCCGGCGCGAGCACTTCCAGTGCGACAAGCCGTACTACCGGCACGACGGCGAGGTGATCTGGACCCATCTGACGGTGTCGCTGATCCGCGACGAGGAGGGGGAGCCGCGCTATCAGGTGGCGATGCTGGAGGACGTCACCGACCAGCACCGGCTGCAGGAGCGGCTGCGCTATCAGGCCACGCACGATCCGCTGACCGGGCTGCCGAACCGTACGGCGTTCTTCGAGCGGCTGGAGCGCCTGTTCGCGGCCCCCGATCCGGGCGCGCGGTTCGGGCTGTGCTCGGTGGACCTGGACGGTTTCAAGAACATCAACGACAGCCTGGGGCACGAGACCGGCGACCAGCTGCTGGGGGCGGTGGCGGACCGCTTGCAGACGACGCTGGCGCCGCTGGGGCATCTGGTGGCGCGGCTGGGCGGTGACGAGTTCATCGTGCTGGTGGAGGGCTGCCGGGGCCGGCAGGAGGGGATCGCGGTGGCGCAGACGGTGCTGGGGGCGCTGGCGCCGCCGTTTCTGATCGGGGATCAGCAGCTGGTGGTGCGGGCGAGCGTCGGTGTGGTGGAGCAGCCGGTCTCCTCGACGACTCCGGGGGCCGCGATGCGCAGCGCGGATCTGACGCTGTACCGGGCGAAGAAGGAGGGACGGGGCCGCTGGACGCTGTTCGATCCCCGGCGGAACGCGGTGGCGGTCAGCCAGTACGCGATGTCGGTGCGGATTCCGATGGCGCTGGACCGCGGCGAGTTCTTCATCGAGTACCAGCCACTGTGTGCGCTGTCGGACGGCTCGACGGTGGCGGCGGAGGCGCTGGTGCGGTGGCGGCACCCGGAGTTGGGGGTGCTGGGGCCGGACGAGTTCATCACGACCGCGGAGGAGAGCGGGCTGATCATTCCGCTGGGCCGGTGGGTGCTGCTGCAGGCGTGTGAGCAGGCGGCGCGGTGGGTGGCCCGGTTCGGGCGGGCGGCGCCGCGCATCAACGTCAATCTGGCGGTGCGGCAGGCGCGTAACGCCGGTCTGCTCGCCGACATCGACCGGATTCTGCGGGCCAGCGGGCTGGATCCGGGACAGCTGCAGCTGGAGATCACCGAGAGCGCGATGCTCGGGCCGCACGACCCGGCGCTGCAGGCGCTGCGCACGCTCGTCGACATGGGCGTCTCGCTGACCGTGGACGACTTCGGCACCGGCTGGTCGAACCTGGCGTATCTGCGGGATCTGCCGGTGTCCGGGCTGAAGATCGCGGGGTCCTTCGTGTCGGAGCTGCATGCGGCCGGTGAGGACGATGCCCTGGGGTGGCGGATCATCGGCGGCATGGTGTCACTGGCGCACACGCTCGGGCTGACCGTGACGGCGGAGGGCGTGGAGACCGCGGCGGATGCGGAGCGGCTGCGGGAGATGGGCTGCGACTGGGCGCAGGGCTGGCATTACGGCCGTCCGGTGCGGCCCGGTGAGATCACCCGCCGGATCGCGAAGGAGACCGGGGACGCCGGGTGAGGGGACGCCCGGCAGGAGAGCGCCCGGCAGGGGAACGCCCGGCAGGGGAACGCGCAGCGGGACGGCACCGGACGAGGGTAAACAGATTGCAAAGTATGCTTTATAGTACAAATTACCTTGACCCGGCCGGAGGCTCCGCCCACCATGGAGACCTGGCACCGTATCCGCGGACACCCCGTCCGCCCGCATACGGACAGCACATGTGCCAGGTGTGGTGGTTGACGCTTGACGCGTCCGAGAGCGACCGACGCACTTCGCGTCCGGGGCAGAGCGGCCCGAGTTCCCCCTTCAGCCCGCCGCCCCGTGGATCACTCTCCTCGACAATAGGTGTACCGCGCCTTTCCGGCCGGAGCCCGGTAGCGGCACCGTCGGTGTACACCCTCGCAGCTAACGGGTCCGCCCTCAGGCCTCCCGCCAGGGGCACCCGTTGCCTTTCGCAAGGCCGTACCCAAGGCGGTACCCGATGAGCGCAAGCGACCGCTTGGCGACCCCGCAGCTCCTGCGGCGCGCCACCGGCACCCCACCCGTCCCACACACCGTCAGTTCGGGCTTCGCCAAGGGCTCCCGGTTCCTCGCCGGGGGCGGCTCGCCCGCTCTGACGCCGATGCGCCCGCCGGGCAACCTGGCGCTGCCCGCCGTCGCCCACCGCAGGGACCACGCCACACCCCTTGCGCACGCCCCGCGCCTGGGACTTCGTATCGCCGAGGTGCCCAGGCCAAAACTTCCCCGCCGCAGCGGGCGCTCGCCCCTGCACGCGGCCTCCGACGGCCGCCGCATGCCGCGGACCCCGATCGCCGAACGCACCGGCGCCCGGCGCTCGACACCCGTGGGTGTGGGGAAGCGATGACCGGCCTCGGTCGGCGCACCGCAGCGGCCTGCCCCGGCCTCGCCGCCCGCGAAACGCTCTACACCCCCGCCCCTGTCGTCGAGCTGGATCCGACGGCCAACCGGGACGGACGCGTGTTGGCGTTGGTGCGGCAGCAGGGACACCCGCTCGGCACGGTCAGCGCGCACGGCGTCCTCGGGGACACCGACGGGCTGTACCGGGCGCCGGCCGACGCCGCACCGCGCCAACCGACCCCGCCGGCCCCCGACCAGGCGGCACTGCCGGGGCCCGGACCTGCCGCACGGGTCCGGGGGCCGGCGGACCGGCCGGACGTCGGCGTGGCCGCCCACAACCGGCCCGCGATGCTCCGTGCGCGTCGGGATCTGCCGCTGCGCGCCGAGCACGCGTCGTTCGCGACCGTGGTGGTGGACCACACCCCCGGCAACGACGGCGCGCTCGACCCAGCGCGCCGCCACCACCCGTCCCGAGCCAGGAATGTGAGGGAAACCATGGTGGGCCTGGCTCGGGCGCACCCTTGCGGGCTGTCGGTGGCCCGCCGCCGGATCTGCGCCTTCACCGACGGCAACACCCCGGCCGGCCGCGGCCGGATCACCGCACCGGAGCGGGCCATCGGCAGTGGCCCCCGTGCCGGCTCCGGCGCAGGCCGCGCGGCGGTCGGCCGCGCCACCGGCCTGATCCGGCCGACCGAGCCGGAGACCGCCGCCCGGTCATGAGGGCCGTGCCCGTCTTCCTCTACCACTCGGTGAGCACCGATCCCCCCGCGTGGACAGTGCCGTACACGGTCACGCCCCGGGCTTTCACCGAGCAGCTGGACCGGATGGCGGATGCCGGGCTGACCGTGGTGCCCCTGCGGCGGTTGGTCGCGGCGTTGCGCGGCGGCCCCCCGCTGCCGCCGCGCAGCGCCGTCCTCACCTTCGACGACGGTTTCGCCGACTTCTACTGGACGGTGACCCCGCTGCTCACCGACCGCTCCCTGCCCGCGACGCTCTACATCACCACGGGCGCCATCCACCCGCCCGGCGGCCGCCCCGAAGGCAGCCTGCTGCCGCCCGCCCCCATGCTGACATGGCGTCAGGTCGCCACCCTCGACGCCCTGGACTTCGAGATCGGTGGCCACACCACCACCCATCCGCAGCTGGACGCACTGCCCGCCCAGCGGATGTGGCACGAGATCGTCGACAACAAACGACGGCTGGAGGACGTGCTCGGCCACCCTGTCTACGCCTTCGCCTACCCGTACGGCTACTCCAGCACCGCCGTACGCCGCACCGTACGGGAGGCCGGCTGGACCTCGGCCTGTACGGTCCGCAACGCCTTCAGCTCCGCCGGCGACGAGCCGATGCGCATCTGCCGCCTGATGGTCCGCGCCGACACACCGCCCGAGCTCTTCACCCAGTGGACCCGCGGCACCGGCGCCCCCGTCGCCCCGCTGCCGGAGACTCTGCAGACCATGGCCTGGCGCCTCTGCCGCCAGGCCCGCACCCTGCTCTGGCGCCCGGCGGCCGGCCGACCGGGCACCGGGGCGACGCCGTAGGCGTCCGTAGTGCCGGTGACGACCGGTCGGCACGGGCCGACCGGGCACGGGCTACGAGCAGCTACGACGCCGGTACGGCCACCCGGACGGAAGCCTTCGAGGCCTGGCAGAACGAGGTCGAGCACGCCCGGCGGATCGAGCGGGCGGCGGATTCCCTCGAGGTGACGGGGCATCAGGCGCGGTGGGGCAAGGACGTCTCGCTCCGGATGGTGCTGCTGCACCTGATCCATGAGTACGCCCGGCACAACGGCCATGCGGACTTCCTGCGCGAGGGGATCGACGGGGTGGTGGGCGCCTGAGGGCCCGCCCCCACCCTGGTGGGTGGGGGCGCAAGCGGTCAGTTCGCGAGGAGCCGGCGCAGCCAGTTCAGTGGTGCCGCCCCCGCGTCGCGGGACAGCGCGGCCTGGGGTGCCATGCCCGTGAAGCCATGGAATCCGCCGGGCCACACATGGAGTTCGGCGCTGCCGCCGACCTGCCAGAGCCGGCCGGCGTAGGCGATGTCCTCGTCGCGGAAGGTCTCGGCCGAGCCGACGTCGATGAATGCCGGCGGCAGCCCGGACAGGTCCTCGGCGCGGGCGGGCGCGGCGTACGGCGAGACGTCCGGGCCGCCGCGCGCCTCCCCCAGGAGCGCGGTCCAGCCGGTGTTGTTGGCCGTACGGTCCCAGACCCCGAGCCCGGCCATCTGGTAGCTGGACGGGGTGTCGTTACGGTCGTCGAGCATCGGGCACAGCAGGAGCTGTCCGGCGAGCTCCGGGCCGCCCCGGTCGCGCGCCATCAGGGCGACGGCCGCGGCGAGTCCACCACCGGCGCTGGCGCCGGCGACCACGATCCGGCCGGGGTCGACGCCGATGTCGGCGGCGTGGGCGGCCGTCCAGAGCAGGCCCGCGTAGCAGTCCTCCACCGGTGCGGGGTGCGGGTCTTCGGGGGCGAGCCGGTATTCGACCGACACGACGACCGTACGCAGCTCCCGCGCCAGCTCCAGAAAGCCCAGGGCACCGCTGCGCCGGTCCCCGACGATCATGCCGCCGCCGTGCATCATGTACAGGGCGGGCAGCGGCCCCGGCTCCCCCGCCGGCCGCAGGATGAGCAGCGAGATGTCCGGCGCGCCCTGCGGCCCCGGCACCGTGCGGTCCTCGACCTCGAAGGCGCCGCCGAGGCTCATCGTCTCGTCCGAGGGCAGCTCCACCAGGCGCGACTGACGCAGTTGGGGGATCATGTCGGGCAGCAGGGCGGGTGGCAGGTCCTTCCCTATGGCCTCGAGGAGGTCCACCAGCTCGGGGTCGAACGGTGGCGGCGGCCCGACGGGGACGGGCTGGGTGTCGGCGGGCTGGGTGTCGGTCATCGGATGTGTCCTACCTCGCAATGCGTCGGCGGCGCCCACGGCCAGGGCGCCGCCCCTTGGTCAACCACGGCCATCCTGCCTTGAGGTGGCCACCCGGTGCGCGCGCCACCGCGCGGTAAGGATTCGCCGGGCGGTGGGTGAGCCCAGTGCCACAGCCGCCGTGCCGCCGCCCAGCGCGATGGCGCCCGCCAACAGGAACACGGCGTGCAGGCCGTACGCACGGAAGGCCGTGCCCAGGAGCGCGATGCCCAGCGCGAGGCCGAGCTGGCGTGCGCCGTTGGCGGCCGCGGCGGCGACACCGCTGTGGGCCGGCGGTGCCGCGGCCATGGCCGTCGCCGGCAGCACGGGGGAGACGAGCCCGGCGCCGACGCCGGTGAGGACGAGGCCCGGCAGCAACACCGGCCAGGTGGAGCCGGGTTGCGCGGCGAGCAGGGCCAGATCGCCGATCCCGACGAGTGCGCAGCCACCGCCGATGGCCCAGTGGGCGGGGGCCCGGTGCAGTGCGCTGCCGGCCAACGCGGAGGTGACGAAGAAGGCCAGCGGCTGGGCGCTGATGACGAGTGAGGTGGCGAAGGAGGTGAGTCCGGCGTCGTTCTGGAGCCAGAGCGAGAGCACCGGGAGGAAGGCGAAGGCGGCCAGGTAGTAGGCGCCGGACGCGGCCAACAGGCCGTCGAAGGCGGGCTTACGAAGCAGCGCGAGGGGAATCATGGGGTGCGCCGATGCCCGCTCGATGCGGACGAACGCGGTGAGCGCGGCCGCGCCGACGGCGAAGCCGAGGAGCGTCACGGCGTCGCCCCAGCCCCGTTCACCGCCGCGGACGAAGCCGAAGGTGACGCCGGTTGCGGCCAGGGTGAAGGCCACGATGCCCGGCCAGTCGACGGGGGTCGGTGTGGGCGCGTCGCCGGCCGGCATCTTCAGGGACAGCAGCAGCGTGGCGAGACAGAGCGGCACCGAGCCGTAGAAGATCCACTGCCAGGACAGGAGTTGGGTGAGCATGCCGCCGGCAACATTGCCGACACCGGCGGCCGCCCCGGCGACGGCGCCCCAGACGGCGAACGCGCGGGCCTTGTCCCGCCCGCTGTACGTCAGGCCGATCAGGGGTAACAGCGTGGCGAACATCGCGGCGCCCGCGACCCCCTGGACGGCGCGGGCCGCGATCAGCAGCTGAACGTTTTCGGCCATCCCGCATCCGAGGGTGGCCAGTGTGAAGACGGCGAGGCCGAGTACGTACAGCCGCTTGCATCCCAGGGTGTCGCCGAGCGATCCCATGCCGAGCAGCAGCCCGGCGAGGGCGAGGGTGTAGACGTCGACGATCCATTGCAGCGCGCCGAAGCCCGCGTTGAGGTCGGCGGCCATGCGCGGCAGCGCCACCGTCACGATCGTGGCGTAGACAAGAAGGAGGAAGGTGCCGAGGCAGGTGGCGACGAGGGGCAGCCATTTGTTCATGCGGTCCATGAGCGCACCCTGCTGTAATGTCCTTATGCAGCTGAACCCTTACGGGGCGGATCGCGTCCGCTTTGTGACCGACCTCACCAACACGCCTCCGACCAGTGCGGAGGAGCTGACCGCTCGGTGCCGCGCGGCGGACATGCCGCTGGACGACCCCATGACGGATGCCGATCTGGCCGACGTGCTGGACTTCCTGGCCCGCTGGACCGAGGTCGTCGATGCCGCTACCGACGCCCGCCGCGCGGCCCTGCTCAACGCCCTGCTCGCGGAGGCCACCACCCACCCCCGGCTGACCGACCACGCCGACGGCGGCTGGCACCTTCACTATCGTGAAGACGGCCGGAGTCCGGCCGGCGTGCTGCGCGCGATGGCCGCCGTCGCCACCGCGTTCCATCTGACCGGCCTGGGGATGCACCGGCTGGGCCGCTGCGCGCTGGCCGAATGCGGTAATGCCTACGCGGATTTCAGCCGGGCCGGCCGGCAGCGTTACTGCTCCCCTGCCTGCGCCAATCGCGACGCGGTCCGCCGACACCGTGCCAGGAGGACGGCGCCGGGCCGATCATGACGGCTTTCACACCCTGTTCATCTCTCAACTATTGGTAAATGTCGGCCAATTCAGCATGAATTTCCAGCCACGCCGCGCCACGCACTTTCCCGCACACGCGGCGCGGCGGCGCACCATTTCGGCCACCCTCCGCGCCCGAGCCCGCCGTTTTCCCTGCACTGCGAAAGCACTCCCACCGCATTCCTGCCGCCTTCTTGGTATGTTCACTTATCAGTCACCTTCCGTACACCAAGAAGACACCTTCTGACGCTACTTGACCTGGAACTGACGGTTCGCCAGATCAGCGCGAAACCGACCCAAGCGCCACCATGATTAGCGGACGCTACTTTCCGGAAGCATGTGATCACATGTAGCGTTCGAATCGGAGCTGAGCCGCGGCTTTGCACCACGTCACGGCTGACTACGGGCCTGGGCGCGCGCATGTTTCCGGCACAAACGGAGCACTGGCCCCACTGGCCACACCCGCATCACAAGTGTCGGTGGGCCAACCCGCATCGGGACCGCGTCGCGTTCATCCCGCAGTACCTCCGAAAACCGAACGTCGAGCACCGCCATGTCTCTGTCCGTACACGCCTGCTTTGCAAGAGGAATGGGCCCAGATCATGTTTATGAACTCCTCGACGACCCTTGTCTTGCGACCAGAGTCAGAGTTCGGCCTCCCGGCCGATGCCGCCCCCGACGATGGACCTCCCCTGGCGGTCGACCGGCTTCCCGACGGCAAGTGGCAACTCACCCTGCACGACCTCGAACCCGTGTCGGTCCACCGGCTTCCGGACGAGGTGCACATCATCCTGGCGCCACCCTGCGCGGAACCACCCCGCCCCACCACGGCAAATGCGCCGGCGCGGCCCACGGCGAGTCCACCGGACCCGATCCAGATCGATACCGCGGCCCGCACCGTGTCCATTGAAGGACGCCAACTCAACCTGCCCCGGCTGGAATTCGACCTGCTCGCTCACCTGGTGCTGCACCCGCAGCGCGCCTTCACCCGACAGCAGCTGATGGATGCCCTCTGGCCGTCCTGCCAGTCCAGCGCCCGCACCGTCGATGTCCACATCGCCCGGCTGCGGCGACGGCTGGGGCCGGCCCGCCGCGACTCCATCAGCACCGTGTTCGGCATCGGCTACAAGTACCTGCCCACTCCGTAGACGGCGGGTTCCGCAGCCGACACGGTCGTCTTTCGGCCGCGGCCCCTGTACCGGCGCCCCCCGTCCGCCGGTCCAGGGGCCGCGGCACACCGTCACCCGCTCTCGTGTGCCGCCGCCAGATGTGGCGGCGTCCCGGTTGCGGGCTCCTTCCGTACGAAGGCGCGCCGCAGGGCGTGATACGGCTGGTCCGGGGCGAAGAAGTTGGTGTGCATCCGGGCCAGTTCATGGGACCGGTAGGCGGCGAGCGGCCGGTGTGCCTCATCGCGTTCCCGGTCGGCCTTCTTGGCGGCGATCCGCGGCTGACAGGAGGGCGCCGCCGCGAGGTGGGCGGCCAGTTGTGCGGTCCGTGCCGTGAAGTCCTGCGGGCCGCAGTCGATGAGCCGGTCCACCAGTCCGAGGCGCTGCCCGGTGGCCGCGGTGACCGGCAGCGCCCGTTCCATGAGCCGCGCGGCCGCCTCGGGCCCTGCCCGGCCGGGCAGGGTGTAGGTCCAGTACTCGGATCCGTACAGACCCATCAGCCGGTAGTGGGGGTTGAGCACCACGGCCGACCGGCACCAGACCTCGTCGGCCGCCAGCGCCAGCATTGCCCCGCCGGCCGCGGCGTTGCCGCCGAGCGCGGCGACCACCAGCCGGTCGGTGGTGGTCAGGACGGCGTGGACGAGGTCGTCCATGGCGTTGATGTTGGCCCAGGACTCCGCGGCGGGGTCCGGGGCGCCCTCGATGACGTTGAGGTGGATGCCGTTGGCGAAGAAGTCCCGGCAGCCGCCGAGGACCAGCACGGAGGTCGGCCGGGAGCAGGCGTGCCGGTAGGCGGCGAGCAGACGGCGGCAGTGGTCGGTGCTCATCGCCCCACCGGGGAAGGCGAAGCGCAGGAAGCCGACGGCGCCGTCCTCGCGGTAGCGGATATCGGTCCAGGTGCGCGGGCGGCCGGTCTCTGTGCGGCCGGTCTCCGTAGAGGGCCCGTCGTCGGGCTCCGGCGGCGCCGGGATCTCGGGTACGTGCGGCAGCCGGTCGCCGAGTGCGAGGGTCGCGGGCAGTTTGAAGGTGGCGGGTGCCCCCGGGGTGCGCGGCGGGCGCAGTTCCGGGATCCAGACCGCGCCGTCGGCCGTGGCCCGGCAAACGGCGCCGGACCGGGTGGCGAGCAGCGCGCCCGGCTCGCCGGTGAGCGTGTCCTCGGGGTGGCCGCCGTGCAGAAACCAGGTCTCGCCGAGCAGCTCGTCGCGTACTCCGGGCTGTGAGTCCGCGGCGCGCAGCTTGCGGACGACGGTGTCGGTCGGGTCCGTTCGCCAGTCGATACGGCGCTCGGTCTGGCGGAGGGGCGGCCGCGGGCAGCCGGGTTTTTCGGCGGCGGGGAGCAAGTGCTGCGGCCGCGGGCGGTGGTCGCCGGACGCGAACCGCTCGACGGCGGTGCGGACCGCTTCCATCGCCGCATCCGCGATCTCGTTCCGGTACAGATCGCTCTTGCCGACCTCGGGAACGGGGCAGCCGGCGGCGGCCCACACATCCCCCGCGTCCATCTCGTCATTGGCCTGCAGGACCGTGACGCCCCATCGGTCCGCACCCAGGTGCACCGCCCAGTCAACCGAGGACGGTCCGC
Source organism: Streptomyces sp. NPDC048483 (assembly GCF_040651455.1). Classification (NCBI taxonomy): domain Bacteria; kingdom Bacillati; phylum Actinomycetota; class Actinomycetes; order Kitasatosporales; family Streptomycetaceae; genus Streptomyces; species Streptomyces sp. NPDC048483. Next base: position 1,971 of record NZ_JBEZJZ010000156.1, on the reverse strand, counting down.
GGTCGCCGAGAGGGCCGGGGTGCACGATCAGGCAGGTGTACGCGGACCACACCTCCCGCGGGACGGCCGTTTTGAGCATCGGCGCGATGATCAGGTCGGGGGCGTGCCGGCGTACGGTCTCGAGGAGGGGTGTCCGACGGGTGACCAGCTCCACCGTCACCCGGTGTCCGCCATCGGTGAGTTCGGCGTGGACGCGCTGCGTCAGGCTGTTGAACGCGCCGGCGATGAGCAGAATGCGCACGGCAGACTCCCCTGGGGCTGGTACCGATGTGCCGATGACTGGTCGCGATGGTTCCGCAGGAGGGGGCGCCGGGCACCGGACCCGCTCGGCGGGTCATCCGATCGGTGGCCGCCGGGCGGCGCAACGACCGGCGCCGCCTCGCCATCTTTGGCCTTCGATTGACATCAACTTGGTGATTCTTTTAACTTCAAAGGACCGGGGCGTGTCCTCAACGACCGTGCACCCGCGCCAAAGCACCAAGGAAGCATGGCGTCATTTCCCGTTATCACGGTGGAAACCTGATTGGTGCAGTGTGGGTGCACCTGAGGCGAAACGGAGGGCGATGATGCGGAAGGGAACCGGCATAGCCAGCACAACCGGCATAGCCGTCGTGCCCGGCATCTCGCTTCGCCGCCTCTGCCGTCTTCCCCTCACCCTCCTCATGGCCGTCTTCGCGTGCGTACTGGCCGCTGCGGCCGCCACGCCCGAGTCGTCGACGCCCGCCCTGCCGGCCGCAGTGGCGCTCAAGTCCACCGGTAGCGTCCCGGTTGTCGACGCCACCGGCGACGGCGACGGGGACTGCACCGAGCTCGAGGCCGAGCGCGGCCAGCCGCGCCGCGTCACACGGACCTCGGCCGGCATTCCGCAGTGCACAGGGCGGCCCCTGCCGCCGTGCCGCACCGACCCGACCTCCGCACCCGTCGTCGCCTCCGGACCTCCGGCGGGCCGGTGTTCCACTCCGGCCGCCGCCGCATCAAGACCCAGCCAACTCCCCGTACTGCACTGCGCCTTCCGCTGCTGAGCGGCGCCGCGGTGGCCCGGGCCTGCCAAGTGGGTCAAGGCCTGGTCCCCACTTGCGCGCCACACTTTCGCGCCACCCTCGCGGTGGCACCACTCATCAGCAGGAGACCTCCTCATGGAGACCTTCATCCAGCATGCCCGGGGCCGGACCGCCCGGATCGCCGAACGGAGTGAGGAGCGGGAGGCCTACGGCCGGCTCGCCGCCGGGCAGTCGCCCCTCGCCCTGTTCATCACCTGTTCCGACTCCCGGGTCGTACCGTCCCTGATCACCGGGGCGCAGCCAGGCGAACTCTTCGAGCTCCGCACGGCCGGGAACGCCGTGCCCGTCTACCAGGAAGACATGCCGGCCAGTTCGGAGGCCGCCACCATCGAGTACGCCATGCGTGTCCTGGCCGTCGACGACATCGTGGTCTGCGGTCACTCGCACTGCGGCGCGGTCGGCGCCAAGGCCCGCGGCGAGGACCTGGCCGGCGCACCCGCCGTACGGGACTGGCTGGCCCACGCGCTGTCCGACGAACTGCCCGGCGACCCCGAACCGGCGGTCACCGCCGCGGTCCAGCACCACGTCTGCGAACAGCTGGACCGGCTGCGCGGATACCCCTGCGTACGGGAGCGCCTGGCGGCCGGTGAGGTCACGCTGCACGGCTGGTTCTACGAGGTGCACACCGGCTCGGTGTCCGCCTATGAGCCCGCCGCCGACGCGTTCCTCCCCCTGTGAAGGCGGAGGCCGACCACGCCATGAAGCACCACACGCAACCCACCTCGCAAAAGCGCCCCATCTCACTGAAGGACATCGCCTCGCTGAAGCAACTCGCCTCCTTCCGGGCGGATTTCACCGCCTCCCTCGTCGTCTTCCTGGTCGCCGTCCCGCTGTGTGTCGGGGTGGCGGTCGCCTCCGGCGTACCGGCCGAGCTGGGGCTGGTCACCGGCATCGTCGGCGGACTGCTCAC